>NZ_JBHWYR010000003.1:75151-184920 GCF_042728695.1 Bacillus sp. NPDC060175 | reverse complement strand
TGTTTATACTATATAAAAAAGCCTCCTTTTTAAAAAGGAGGCTTTCATGAATTTATAGGAACATCATACCTGCAACTGCTGCGTTTAAGAAGTTCGCTAGTGTACCAGCGATAACTGCTTTGATCCCTAATTGTGCAATTTGTTTACGGCGAGTAGGAGCTAACGTTCCTGTTACACCTAATTGAATTGCGATAGAAGAGAAGTTTGCGAAACCACAGATTGCGAATGTTAAAATTAGATTTGTTTTTTCAGAGAAATCTGCCATGTGTGGTCCTAAGTTTGCATATGCAACGAATTCGTTGATTGCAAGTTTTTGACCGATGAAACTAGCTGCTTGCACGGCTTCGCCCGGTGAAACACCGATTAAGATTGCAAATGGTGATAGTAAGTAACCGAAGATTAAATCAAGGCTAAGTTTAATATCGAACCAAGAACCAACCCATCCTAATAGGCCATTTAATAAAGCGATTAATGCGATGAAAGCCATTAACATTGCTGCTACGTTAATAACAAGTTGTATACCTTCAGATGCACCGCGTGCAGCTGCATCGATAACGTTTGCGTCTTCACGTTCTGTAGAAAGTTCAACGTTATTATCTACTTTTTCTGTTTCTGGCATAATTAGTTTTGCAATTAATAAACTTGATGGAGCTGCCATAATTGCTGCTGCTAATAAATGTTCTAATGGAATGCCCATCGCTGCATAGCCGACAAGAACTGATCCGGCAACAGCTGTCATACCACTTACCATAATAGTGAAGAACTCACTGTTAGTTAAACGTGCTAAGTATGGTTTAATTAAAATTGGTGCTTCTGTTTGTCCTAAAAATACAGTCGTTACTGCATTTAAGCTTTCTGCTTTAGAAGTTCCAAGAAGTTTGCTTAATGCACCACCAATGATACTAACAAATTTCTGCATAATACCTAAGTAATATAAGATTGCTACTAATGAACTAATAAATACGATTGGAAGTAGTGCTTGAATAACGAAAACAAATCCCCAAGGGCCTTTTGCGTTGACTAAATCCCCAGCAACGAACCTAATTCCCTCGTAAGAAAAATTAATTAATCCTTGAACGCCGTCAGCAGCAACCTTTAAGCCTGCTTTTCCAGCATCCCATCGTAATACAATAAATGAAAATGACATTTGTAATGCTAGCGCGATTAAAATTGTGCGCCAATTAATAGCTTTGCGGTTGGAAGATAGTAAGAAAGCAATTGCTAATACTCCAATCACGCCGCCAATTCCCCATAAAAGATTCATGCAGTGTATGCTCCTTCCTCATAGTAAAAAAGTGTATAACACAGTTGTCTATACTTCTGCAAATATAACATCTTAAGTAACTTATCATAATGGACATCAGAGGTCAAACGTCTGTCGAAAAGTTTAAATAAAAAGAAAATTCTTTGAAAAAACACATATAAAATGAATTGACATGAAATAGGTTATGTTTTTTATGGGAATATATTCATTATGATAACGTTATGGGCAATTTTTGTAGAATATAGTGTATGAAATAGGAGAATGAACGCATAATTTTTTCGTGGAGAGAATAAAAGGGTATTCATATATATAGTTATTTAAAAAAGAGCCTTCTAGTAAACTAGAAGGCTCTGAAACTATAACTTAAGGTGCTTTCGTATACCCTAAGAAATGGCTTTTCCAATAAGAGTTGCTTAATGAAGCGATTGCTACACCTTTATCTCCAGATTGGATAAATGATCCCCCGCCAAGGTAGATACCCATGTGAGAAGGACCTGCTTTATAAGTGTCTTTGAAATAAATTAAGTCTCCAGGTTGTGGACTTGAAGTTTGTGGTAAGCTGCTCCAATATCCAGCAACACTTTGACGGCTAATGTTATGACCAAATTTCTTAAATACGTGGTAGATGTAACCACTGCAGTCAACACCGTTAGCAGAAGTACCGCCCCAAACGTATGGTACGCCTTGCATAGATTTCGCGTATGCAAGTAGAGAAGAACTGTCACCGCTATTATTAGTATTATTGTTATTGTTGTTATTATTTTGATTGTTATTTTGGTTTTCGTTAGGCTTATTATCTACTGCGCCGCCAACTGGTGTTTTAGATAGGAAACGTGTTCCGATGTAACCAGTTTGACCGTTGTAGTTAATTTTGCTCCATCCAGAGTTTTCAGAGATTACTTGAACCTTCTGTCCTTGTGGAAGTGCGCCTATGATTCTATAATTTGTACCTTCGCCGCTACGTACATTTAGTGCAGAAGCATTAATGTAGTAGTCGCCAATTGCACCTTGATCAGGTTGTTTTGGCTGATCAGGTTGTTTCGGTTGTTCAGGAGTAGCAGTGCCACCTTTAACGAATTTTACAAATTCGCTACTAACATAGCCTGTTTTTCCTTGGTAGTTTACTTTAAACCATCCGTTTTCAGATCCAACTACGTTTAATGTTGTACCATTTAACACGCCGCCAATTACACTATGGTAAGCAGCAGGGCCTGTACGAACACGTAGAGATGTTGCGTTAACGACGTAAGTACCACCAGTTTGAACAGTTCCATTATTATTTTGCTCTTGGTTGTTACCTTGAGTAACGTTTTCGTTAGAGCCGCCTTTTGTTACGTAGTCTTTGCTTAAGTAAGCTGTTTGTCCTGCGTAATTGATTTTGAACCAATCTTGAACTTCGCCTACAACTTGTACTACTTGTCCTTGTTTAACAGAACCTACAGTTGGATGAGAAGTGCTAGGACCTGTACGAACGCGAAGGGAAGATACATTTACTGTATAGTTTCCGCTTGCTGGTTGAACAGTTGCTTCATTGTTACTATTGTTGTTACTGTTTGTAGAGCCAGTATTTGAAGAAGCACCTGATACAAATTGGCTACTAACATAACCAGTTTGTCCGTTATGGTTGATTTTCACCCAACCATTTTCTTCTCCAATTACGTTTAAAGTTTGTCCTTCATATACACGTCCTGAAACAGAACTAGAAGTGTTAGGAGCTGTACGTACACGTAATACATCAGCAGTAACTTTATTGTTTCCACCTGTACTTACATTGTTATTTGTTTTTGCACCATTTTTTGATACAAATTCGCCACTAACATAGCCTGTTTGACCATTCTGGTTAATTTTGAACCAACCATTTTCTTCTCCAATTACGTTTAATGACTGACCATTATAAACGCGAGAGATGATGTCGTGAGAAGTACTTGATCCTGCACGAACATGTAATACGCTAGTATTCACCGTATAAGATGAACTGTTTGATGCGGAAGCTTGGACAGCTTGTGTAGCAGCTTTTTGTGTATTTTGTTCAGGGGCAGCTTGAACACTATCAAGTGTAGGTGCTGCTCCTCCTGCTACAGACACTGCCGCAAGACCGGCAAGGTATTTTTTCATAATTTGTCGATTCCTTTCTGTCTGTAATGTAGTGAAGAAATATTTACCAACTGTTAAAAATTCTAAAGAGCATGTCGATTACTGTCAAGACTTATGCGGTAATCTGAATATGACAAAAAGATTACAAGAAAAAATCAAGGCATAAATTCATACCTTGATTTCCATTTAAATACATATATTTGTTGTAGAAAGAGAGGAGATTATTCGTATTTAGGAAGATGTGCTGTTGGATTTTAAAAGGCTTTGAGAAAATGACCTTTGTAGTAATTTGGTGATAGGGCCAACTTGACCATCTTGAATCGCAGTTCCATCGAGATGTGTCATCGGCAAAATTTCAATAGTCGTTCCCGTAAAGAAGCATTCATCTGCTTGATAAACATCGCGAACGCTGAAAAGCTCTTCTTGTACAGGAAGTTGAAGAGTGTTAGCTAAAGAAAGGACGTACTGACGAATAATGCCGTTTAAAATAAGGTGATTGGCTGGATGCGTATACAGTGTTCCGTTTTTTATGAGAAAAAAGTTAGAGTGGCTACCTTCAGTTACAATACCATTCCGTACGAGAAGTGCTTCTTTACAACCTTTGCGTTCAGCTTTCGTATAAGCTAATACATTTGGTAATAAATTTAACGATTTAATATCACAGCGGAGCCAGCGTGTATCAGGTTCTGATATAGCACGTACACCGTATTCAATCCATAAAGATGGTCTTTCTTTTTTTGAAATATAAGCATAGATTGTCGGAGATGTGTCATATGAGAATGCATGTGCTCGAGCTTGTACACCACGAGATACTTGTAAGTAAATTGTTCCGTCTTCGTGGAAATTATTGTTTTCAATTAATTTGTAGAGTAAGATGATGAGTTCGGCTTTTGAGAAAGGGAGTGATAATTCTATTTCTTCCATGGATCGATATAATCTTGTTAAATGTGGGTCTAATAAGTGAAAGTTTCCGTTATAAAGGCGAATAACTTCATAGACGCCATCGCCAAATTGTAAACCTCTTTCTTCAAGTTCTATGTACGCGCGATGTTTCGTTGTATCAATAACTGCATCATTCCATAGTACAAATCTTTCGTATGCCAATTTTCGTCCCATCCTTTCGTTAGTACATGAATAAAAAGCACTCTAGTTATTTTTATGTAAGTAATTCTCCGCATATGACGTATATGTATTTGTAAATCATAGAGAAGTAGTGGTGATTTATAGCATTTTGTATATACAAATTCGAAAATGAGAAATAAGAATCCTGCTTTTTGAAAAAAAAAAAGCAACATTCTTATGGAATGCTGCAAAAGGAGGGTAGCTATCTTTCATAGGGACATCGTCTTTAAAGGTTTCATTTATGCAAACAAAACACTTGGAAAGACAATTATAAGAAAGTTGAAAACAAATGATGCGCATATTTCTCTAAGGGATCTTATTGAAGATGAGAGATAAGAAATATGTGGAACCTTGTTTACATATTTTATTATAAAGATGTTTCGTTAATGTGGTGTAAATATTAGGTGAAGGTTATGTAATTTTAAAGTTAATGTATAGAAGAATTTGTAGAGAGGAAAATAAAAAAGAGGCTGAGATTACTCAGCGCTCTTCTTTTCTTCTTTAATAGCCGTTTTTACTTCACCAGTTTTGGTCTTATTGCTTTCAGAGAAGCGAAGTAAGTCGCCTTCAATGATTTTGTCTGACATGTGCAATTCATTTTGTGCACGATCAATAAGTGGTTGAGCTTCCTCTTTCGGTAATTGTACAACTTCACCTGTGTTACGGTCGTAGAATGTACTGTTTGTGTACATGTACTTATCTGTAATGAAGCTACCGTCACGAAGAACAACGAATCCTTTATTGTCTGGTGAGAATACATCATGACCGAATTGGATTTGATTCGAAGAATCTACACCAAGTAGGTTTAGAATTGTTGGTTTAATGTCAATTTCACCAGTTGGTTTTGAAATTGTTTTACCCTCTTTTTGACCTGGAACATGAATAAACATCGGTGTTTTTTGTAAGTTCATATGGTCAAATGTAGTAATTTCTTCTTTTCCTAAGAACTGTGCCATTGCACGGTTATGGTTTTCAGAAATACCATAATGGTCACCGTAGAATACGATAACAGAGTTGTCGTAAATACCTTCAGCTTTTAGACGCTCAATAAAGTGCTTCATTGCTTCGTCTAAGTAGCGAGCTGTTACCATATAGCGGTCAAATACTCCATCACCAGAATTGTACTCGTCGATTAATTTCGTACTGTCATCATAAGTGAAGGGGTAATGGTTTGTTAAAGTAAGGAAGCGAGTATAGAACGGTTGCTTCACTTGTTTTAACATATCGATAGACTGATCGAAGTATTCGATATCTTTTAGTCCCCAGTTTAATTTTGTTTCTGGCGTAATCTTGTAGTCAAGTTCGTTGTAGTAACGATCATAACCAAGTGCCGGATACATAATATTACGGTTCCAGAATGTTGCGTTGTTTGCATGGAATACTGATGTGTGATACCCTTGCTCACGCAAAATTTCTGGAGTTGCTGTATATTCGTTGTTACCGTGTGTGAAGAATACAGCACCACGGTCTAGTGGATATAACGAAGTATCTACTAAGAATTCAGCATCAGATGTTTTACCTTGCCCAGTTTGATGGAAGAAGTTATCGAAGTAATAACTTTCTTTCGCAAATTGGTTTAGGAATGGTGTAACTTCTTGTCCGTTAACTTGCGCACCAATTAAGAATGTTTGTAATGATTCAAGAGAGACAACAATTACGTTTTTCCCTTTTGCAGTACCATACATATTTGGATCTGGTTTACTTTGTGTTGTTTTCACATAGTTTTCTGCTTCTTGTAATTTACTACTATCAGCAAACGCTTTTTGTGAACTTGATTTTGCTTGTAGGCCAAGATCGTATGCTTGGTGTACATATAATCCTAAGTTTTTAACAAGCATAACGCGGTCAAATGAACGTGTTAATAGTTCTGGACGCTCAGCTTCTGCAAATCCTAGGTTTACGCAGAAAATAGCAACTGTTGACACGAAGTATAGGGAACGCATCGGACGTGCTACACGCTCTGTCGGTGCAAAATCTTTCTTCTTTTTCAATAGAACGAAGAATACGATAATATCCGCAAATGCAAGGATGATTTTGAAGTTAAATAATTCTTTCACACTAGAACCTAAGCTCCCAAAATTAGATGTTTGTCCTAGTACTGGTAAAGTAACGAAGTCATTGTAGAATCCGTAGAACATTACGTTACCAACAAGAATGAACGTTAAGATAAAGTTAATTCCTAGTGCTATATAGTTACGTTTTTTCCCTTTTGCAAATAATGCAAGACCCACAAACAGTAATGATGCTGCTAATGGACTAATGAATAAAATGAATTCTTGCATGAAAGATTCAAGTTTTAAATCGAAGCTAGTGCGTGTAATGATGTAGGTTTTTAGCCATACGGCCAAAGCTACGAATAAAGTGAAACGCACATTTTGAAATTGTGATTTCATGGTTTCTTTCATTCATTTCCACCCTTTCTCTATCAGGCTTGGTCGATTTTGGAGCGAAAAATGCTAAAATAAAAAATACATAGTTTTCTTGTCCATAATTAGAGTTTCTATATTCACCCATATACGACTTTAACTATGCATACCCTTTTTGGTTTCTTGTGCTGCTCATAAGCATAACGTCATTTCTGTATTATACAACAAAATTCATTTCTGAGAAACACTATAACATTTTACATTTTTTGTATGTGATTTGTCACTACCAGAGAAAACTTTAACATTCGTTTATATGCTCGTCAACTAGAAAATATAACAAAAATAGAAAAGAATGTTAAGGGGAATTGAAAGTTTTTTGGTTGAGAAATATGGAATAGAAATCTTTAAGTGGTTGTCTAGAAAACTATTATATGAAGGAAAATACGAAAAAATTAACGAACACTTGTTCTTTTCGGTTTTGTTTGTTACAATGAAATTTCATTGATAGATTATGTGTAATTTTGATGAACTTTTACTGATAACATAACATATTGTAGCTTATTTCTTTTGAAAATAGGGAGGCTTTTGAATGAAACAAAAATTTTCAGTTGAAGCGTTTTGGAAGAAAATAAAACATGTTGCGAAGCAGGCAGGGCAGTCGGTAATCTATGCGAGTTTATTGTTGTTTTACGTTTTGCAAAGACCGGATGTTCCAAAACGAGTGAAAATTATTGTCATCGGAGCACTTGCTTATTTCATTGCACCGATTGATGCAATCCCAGATTTCATTGCTGGAGTTGGTTATACGGATGATTTAGGTGCGTTAATGGCCGCACTATTACAAGCATCGATATACGTAAATGAAGAAGTGAAAGATAAGGCACGAGTGAAGTTGGCAGAGTGGTTTGTTTCGGATATAGACACATCATTTATCGATCAAAAATTAGATCAATAGGTGAGACCTGTCGGATGACAGGGCGAACGTAAGCGAGGAAGTGCATTATGCCATCAGGAAGAACGCATACGAAAATAAACTTAATATCCCTTCCGGTTGTTTTGTTTATGCTCTTTTCGTATGGATTAACAAATTTTGATTTTTTATTAACTTTTGCAATCGGCTTTTTAGTAGGTACTTCATTTTTAACACCGGATTTAGATACGTACAGTAATGCGTATAATAAATGGGGATTCCTGCGCATTTTTTGGTATCCATATAGGAGCGTAATGCCTCATCGTTCCTTCTTCACACATACGATTATAATTGGTGATATTATTCGTATCGCATACATGTTAATCGTGTTTTCTCCGTTTTTATTCCTATTAAATGTAATTGCATTGGACGGAAATTTAATAGAAATTGCGAAGGAATACGAGGTTGAAATTGTAACGTTTGTAATGGGAATTGTTGTGGCGAGTACGCTCCACATTATAGCGGATAAAGTGAATACGCGCCGAAAGAAAATGATGAGAAAAAAGAAGAAACGCAGAAGATAAAAAAACCGTCCCAAAAGGTATTTTGGGACGGTTTTTTTCTTATTAATAGGTAGGTTACTCTTGTCGAATCGCCGATAAAATTTCATTTACGATCATGCGACAGTTTAGTTTTAATCAAACGTTTGTTTAAAACTAAGCTTTCAGTACCTTAATACCTTTCACGATATTCCAAACGAAGTAGTATAAGCTAATGATTCCGCAAATGCATAAGACGATGATTGCTCCAATTCCAAGTGTTACGTCTGGTTGATCAGATCCGATGCCCATAATTCCTAAAATAACTAATCCAATAAATGAAGCGATGCTTGGAATGATATGTGTCCATAGAGCACGTTTTGCATGTGGTTTCGTTTCAGAATCGCCCACAATCCACACGATAATAGGGAATAAGATAGGCGCGAATAGTACACTAAAGTATGATAAAGCTGCTAATATTTTGTTTCCGTTCATATATATCACCTCATAAGTAATGTCCGTTGTTATACCTTTAGTATGCAGTAAATTTGGTAAGCTTCCTATCGATTAACATTACAAGAACGTGACGTTTTTGTAAGATTTTCCGTTTAAATGATAAAATTTTCAAAAAAATCTTTTTAAATGAAAATTGGTGTGATAAAATTAATGAAAACGTTTTCGTAGGCGTTTATATTTTTTAGACTTAAAGGTATGATGACCTGATAGTCTATTGATAAGGTTATATCTATTTAAAAGGGGATTCTTTAGGGGGAGAGAACAATGAACACATGGACACAAGTTTACGATCCGTTCGGTAACATTTGGATTTCGGCAGCAGTCGCACTTATTCCAATCATCTTTTTTTTCTTAGCTTTAGCAGTTTTCCGCATGAAGGGGTATGTGGCAGGATTTATTACAGTTGTATTAACGATTTTGGTGGCGTTATTTGCGTATAAAATGCCATTCACAATGGCAATGGCAGCGACTGGATACGGTTTCTTATACGGATTATGGCCAATTGCGTGGATTATCATTATGTCAGTATTTTTATATAAAATTTCTGTGAAAACAGGTCAATTTGATGTCATTCGTGCATCTGTATTATCCATTACGAATGACCATCGTTTACTCGTTATTTTAATCGGGTTTTCATTTGGAGCATTTTTGGAAGGGGCAGCAGGATTTGGTGCACCAGTAGCGATTACGGCAGCGCTTCTTGCAGGTCTTGGGCTAAATCCTTTATATGCAGCAGGTCTTTGTTTAATCGCAAATACTGCACCAGTAGCGTTCGGAGCGATGGGGATTCCGATTACAGTTGCTGGACAAGTAACAGGCATTGATCCACATAAAATTGGACAAATGGCTGGGCATCAATTACCGTTCTTATCTTTATTTGTTCCGTTCTTTATCGTATTTTTAATGGATGGTTTTAAAGGAGTAAGACAAACGTGGCCTGCTTTATTTGTAGCTGGTAGTTCATTTGCAATTACACAGTTTATTACAGCGACGTTTTTAGGACCAGAACTTCCTGATATTACGTCAGCGCTTGTAAGTTTAGTAAGTTTATCGCTATTCTTAAAAGTTTGGCAGCCGAAAGAAATTTATCAGTCTAAAGAAGCAAATAGTGAAGTAGCAGCAACGACGACATCTATGCCGAAACTAACAGTAGGAAAAGTAGTAAAAGCATGGTCTCCGTTCATTATTTTAACTGTGATGGTAGTCATTTGGAGCCAAAGTTTCTTTAAAGCATTATTCGCTCCAGGTGGTGCTTTAGAAAGTCTCGTATTTAAATTTGAAGTTCCAGGCTTGCACAATTTAGTAATGAAAGCAGAGCCAATTGTAAATAAACCAACACCTTATGAAGCAATCTTGAAATTAGATGTTTTATCAGCGACTGGAACAGCAATTTTAATTGCTTGTATCATTTCTATCTTTATTTTGAAAATGAGTGCAAAAGATGCAGTAGCAACATTTAAAGAAACGTTAAACGAACTAAAAATGCCAATTCTATCTATTGGATTCGTATTAGGATTCGCATTTATCGCAAACTATTCTGGTTTATCTTCTACATTAGCGTTAGCACTTGCAGGAACTGGCGGATTATTCCCGTTCTTCTCACCATTCTTAGGCTGGATTGGGGTATTCTTAACAGGATCAGATACGTCAGCGAACGCACTGTTCTCGAATTTGCAAGCAATTACAGCGCAGCAAGTCGGTGTATCTGAAGTGCTTCTCGTTGCAGCAAATACAACGGGCGGTGTAACAGGTAAAATGATTTCTCCACAATCAATTGCGATTGCTTGTGCGGCAGTTGGACTTGCTGGGAAAGAGTCAGATTTGTTCCGCTTTACATTGAAGCATAGTTTATTTTTCGTTACTATTGTTGGGATTATGACGTATGTGCAGGCTTATTATTTAACGTGGATGATCCCGTAAACGAAAAATAAATAACCTTTGCATTTTTCAGATTATAGGGTATGATGGGAAAGTATTGAAAATTAAATCAGTGATAAACTAGGGGTGCCTAACGTATGCGTAGGCTGAGAGAGAAGCGTGTGAACTTCTTAACCCTTTGGACCTGATCTGGCTCGTACCAGCGTAGGGAAGTTAACGGCTTTACATAATTATGTCTTTATGAGCCAGGTCCTTATTTTTTTATGGACCTGGCTCTTTTTATTTTGGCATACGCTGGCCATATCTCGTCCTTGTCACGAACAGGGGGGCAATAAAGGTTATGAAACAGTCTGTTTCTGCAGAGCAAATTGAATTGAAATCGAGTTTACCAGGAAGTAAGAAAGTGTATGTGGATGGGCCTCGCGCGGGTATGAAAGTGCCGATGCGCGAGATTGAACAAAGCGATACGAATGGTGTTCAAAATCTGCCAATCCGTGTGTATGATACGAGTGGACCTTATACAGATCCAGAGTATAAAGTTGAGCTGGAAAAGGGGATTCCAACGCCGCGCCACTCTTGGACCCTGGGGCGTGGTGATGTAGAAGGATACGAAGGGCGCGAAGTAAAACCAGAGGATGACGGTGTGAAAGTGGCTTCAAAACATACACCTGTTTTCCCGCAAATGGACCGTAAGCCGCTTAGAGCGAAGCAAGGTGCAAATGTTTCGCAAATGCATTATGCGCGTAATGGCATTATTACGTCTGAGATGGAATATGTTGCGATTCGTGAAGGGGTAGAGCCTGAATTTGTTCGTAAGGAGATTGCAGAAGGTCGTGCGATTTTGCCGGCGAACATTAACCATCCTGAAGCGGAACCGATGATAATTGGACGTAATTTTCACGTAAAGGTAAATGCAAATATCGGAAACTCTGCTGTATCGTCTTCTATTGCAGAAGAAGTAGAGAAGATGACGTGGGCGACTCGCTGGGGTGCAGATACGATTATGGATTTATCTACAGGTAAAAACATTCATACAACACGTGAGTGGATTATTCGTAATGCCCCGGTACCAGTTGGAACTGTGCCAATTTATCAAGCGCTTGAAAAAGTAAACGGAATTGCAGAGGATTTAACGTGGGAAGTGTACCGCGATACGTTAATTGAGCAGGCGGAGCAAGGCGTTGATTACTTCACGATTCACGCGGGTGTATTACTTCGTTACATTCCAATTACTGCAAAGCGTATGACAGGTATTGTTTCGCGCGGTGGTTCGATTATGGCGCAGTGGTGTTTATTCCATCATAAAGAAAACTTCCTATATACTCACTTTGAAGAGATTTGTGAAATTATGAAGCAGTACGATGTTTCTTTCTCTCTTGGAGATGGATTACGTCCAGGTTCTATTGCAGATGCAAATGACGAAGCGCAGTTTTCTGAGCTTGAAACACTTGGTGAATTAACAAAAATCGCTTGGAAACATGATGTGCAAGTTATGATTGAAGGACCTGGGCATGTACCGATGCATTTAATTAAAGAAAATATGGAGAAAGAACTTGATATTTGTCAGGGTGCGCCGTTCTATACACTTGGGCCGTTAACGACAGATATTGCACCAGGTTATGACCATATTACATCAGCGATTGGTGCTGCGATGATTGGCTGGTTTGGAACGGCGATGCTTTGTTATGTAACACCGAAAGAACATTTAGGTTTGCCAAATAAAGATGATGTACGTGCGGGTGTTATTACGTACAAAATCGCTGCGCATGCAGCCGATCTTGCGAAAGGGCATAAAACGGCTCATCAGCGTGATGATGCACTTTCAAAAGCACGATTTGAATTCCGTTGGCGCGATCAATTTAATTTATCTTTAGATCCTGAACGCGCGATGGAGTACCATGATGAAACGTTGCCAGCAGAAGGGGCGAAAACAGCGCATTTCTGTTCAATGTGTGGACCGAAGTTTTGTAGTATGAGAATTTCGCATGATATTCGTGAATATGCGAAAGAAAATGACTTAGAAACGACAGAAGCAATTGAAAAAGGAATGAAAGAGAAAGCGGTAGAATTCAAAGAAACTGGTAGTCACTTATATCAATAACACGTTACACCTCTTTACTTGATTGATCACACTGTACCTAACTTAAATATAGAAGAAGCCCCCTTTGCTAAGACGGTAGCAAAGGGGGCTTCTGTTGTTTATCCCGCTATTTGTGGGCAGTAAAACTCCCACCTCAAAATTCGGCTGGAGCAAAGAAGTTAGGTGGGAGATCAACTGCCCGTAAACGCCCGATTGGTGAAGGCTAATAATCAGTGGGGGATGAACAAACCCCCCCACTGATTAAAGTTTCACTTTATTATTTTCCCTTCAAAAAAGTTCGATCCTTCAAGAATAAATTCCAGAAGAAAATGAATCCTGGTAGTAAAATTGCAATCCCGATTGCGTAAAGAATAAGAAGCGCATAGAATGTTTCGACCGTCGTAAAGCTTGTAAATACAGTTACGTCCGGGTAAATGATATACGGTAAATGGGCGACGCCGTAAGCGTAGCTTGCAAATGCATATTGAGCGACGACAGCTAAAACTGCAATGCGAGGAAAGCCTAGTGTGCTGTACTTCTTATTTGTCCACCAAAGGGAGGAATATCCGATAACAAATAAAATGATAGAGACTGTAAACCATGGGAATTGCTTTATTAGTCCTTGCATAAGCCAGTGTGTTTCAGGGTCCATTACAACGAGAGCGATAATAGCAGTCACGAGCGTTGCAGGACCAAGTATGATGGCATTTCTCCTATAAATTCGGTACGTATCTTCAGAACCTTGTTCCCTAGCAAAATCAGCAAGAAAGAGAGATGATAGAAATAGTTCCGAAGTTAGTCCGAAGAGCATATAACAATAAATAACGGGACTAGAAAGAAGTTTTCCGTAAAGGAGCACTTCTTTTCCTTCAGACATCGTAATATAGGCACCTTCTGTAACGGGTAGAACGGTAATTAATAGAGCTGGGATTAAGAGCCCTGTAATACCTGAAATAATCCGAAGAAGGTGTTGGTACTTTGGCAGGGAGTAAGCGAATACCATAAATGTACTGCGAATCGCAACGAGTACTAAAATTAACATAACTGGTACAAACATAACCGTTGCCAGGGTAAAGGCTGCTTTCGGAAAGAAACCGAGAAAAGCGACAACGACAAAGACAAGAAACGTATTTGTTACTTCCCAAGTTGGTGATAAGTACCGATTAGCAAGCTTGGCAGCAAGCGTCGGGTGTTTAGCGTATACCATGCCCCAAAAACCAGCTCCAAAATCAATAGACCCTAGTATGCTATATACGAAAATAAGAGCCCATAAGATGATGATTGCAATGCTTTCCTCATGCACGAGAATCGCCTCCTTCGTGATGTAAATCATTCTTTAACGGATGTTTCTTAAAGAATGTCCGTAGTACAAAGACTGTTAAAATACCGAGTCCAATATATAAAATGATGAATAAAACAAATAAAGGACCGACGAAATCAGCGCGTGTAGAAGCATCGACCGTGCGTTGCATGCCATAAATTGTCCATGGCTGACGACCACTACAACTAAAAATCCATCCGAATTCAATACCGAGCAACATAACGGGTCCACATGCGGCAGCTCCCCAAAGAAGCCACTTCGGTAACTCTACTCCTTTTTTTCGGTAAACAAAGTGCCAATATAAGAGGGCAATAGCTGCAACTGCAAAGGTAAAGGCAGCAGTGCCGACCATTAAGTTGAACAGTGTATGTGTGTAAAATGGTGGCCACGTTTCTTGCGGGAATTCCTTTAGACCTTTTACAACGGTGCTAGGGTCTAGTCCCACTAATAAGCTAAGCATGTTCGGAATTTCAAGGGCATAGTTTAGTTCAAGTGTGTTAGGATCCACAACTCCGCCAAGCGATAATGGAGCGTGGGATGTCGTTTCAAACAAAGCTTCAGCAGATGCTAGTTTTTCAGGTGAATGTTTATGTAAGGCAATAGCAGATTCGTGTCCTGAAAGCCACATCGTAGCACCAGTGATAAATGTAACGACAAGCCCTAACAGTAATCCTTTTTTATGGTAAGCAATTTCACGCGCACTCAAATTTTTCTTTAATAATTTAAATCCAGCGATAGAAGCGATAACAGCTGCTCCAGTTGTATAGGCTGTAATAACGACGTGGAATGCACTTGTGCCAAAGCTCGGATTAAAGAAAGCTTTCCACGGATCAACGTTAAAAACTGAGCCATCTGGACCCATTGAAAAGCCCGCAGGTGTATTCATCCATGTATTTGCTGATGTAATAAGCACGGCGGATGCAGTGGCACCAATCATAACGAAAAATAGCGAGATTAATCTCATAACTGGAGGTAATTTATCAGCTGCATATACATAAATAGACATGAATAAAGCCTCTAAAAAGAAGGCGAAAATCTCAATTTGAAATGGAACGGAAATAACTTGACCAACAATTTTGGCGAAACCAGGCCAAAGAAGTGAAATTTGTACACCAACAATTGTTCCAGTTGGAATTGCTACGCCGAGAAGGATAGCAAAAGCCTTTGTCCATCTTTTTGCCATAATGGCATAGTCGGAATCTTTCTTCCAGTGATAGAGTATTTCACTTATAAAAATCATTAAAGAAAGCCCGACTCCAAGCGTTGCAAAGATAATGTGGAATGCTAATGAAGAACCAAAAAATGCCCTTGCTAATGTTACGGTATCCATATGTATACTCCTCTTCTTTTTTGCCATTATTTTCTGATTGAATTGGAAGATTTATTCAAAAAACTGCCAAAAATATATATGTATTTAAAAAATGAGTATGGTAATATAATGTTTGAATATTCTGAAAAGAAAGAAATTAAAATTTGATAATATTTTGTTTGTTTTTTATGGCTGAATCTTTTATAATCTTTTATGCGAACGTAAGTTCTGTTTCCGGGATGAAGAAGTTTATGTGAAATGGAGAGGGTGTTTTATGTATCCTGAAGTCATTAAAAAGATGGCATTTTCAAGAGAGCATAGAGATTTATTATTAAAGTTATATAATAAAGAAATTACGCGTCGTGAATATGATCGACTTGTGGAATCGCTATATAGACCTTCTAAAGAGGCTGCGAAGGATAAGGTGGGAGAGACAATCTAAAGGATTGTCTTTTTTATATTTGCGTATGTTCTGGTAAAATTAAGGTTAGTCTTACTAGGGAGGTGAAGAGTTTGCGAAAACGTTTATATATAGGGATTGGGGTTATTCTCTTAATCGCTTTAGGTGGAGTTGTATTTTGGTCAGCTTTACAAGGAAATCGTACCGAGCATTTTATTTTACGACATATGGTGAATGAAAATGGAACACTTGCAACGTACCGTTTAGCAGATACAAAGGTAGGAACGGGTGAAGCGAAGGGCCGTGAAGCTTTATCAGAATCTGCAGGGTTATGGCTACAATATACGCTTGATAAAGATGATCAAGCTTTATTTGATGAACAAGTGAAGGTTATTCAAAATAATTTTGTACATAAGGATCACATCGTTATATGGAAAATCTCTGAAAAGGGAGAAATGCAGTCAGCCACAAATGCACTTATAGATGATCTTCGTATTATTGAACAATTATATCGTGCTTATGAAATATATAAGGAAGAGCGCTATAAAAACCTTGCTGATCAATTGAGCAATGCTGTACTTCGTTATAATAAAAAAGATAATTATTACGTGGATTATTATGATGCAGATGCAGGTAAACAAAATAAGTTTACAACAACATCTTACATAAATCCTCATGCATTCTCTTATATGAAAAAATACGGGAAAGTGTCTGCTGAGCAATATCAGGAAGTGGTTCAGTTTTTAGCTAATTATCCAAGGCAGGGCTGGGCATTCCCGAAAGAGTATAAAGATGATGGGACATTCACGTATGATAAAGAAGTGAATCTTATTGATCAATCATACGTTGCTTATCATCGTAGTTTAGGTGGTCTTTCATCAGATGCTTATTTGGAATTTATAAAGAAGAAATTTCGCGAAGACGGAAAGTTATACGGTCGTTATAACTTAAAAACGGGAAAACAAGCTGTGAACTATGAATCACCAGCATCTTACGGATTAACAATTTTGTACGTACTACAAACAGGTGATACAAAGTTTGCGAAGGAATTGTATGAGCGAATGACTACATTCCGAAATGATAATGTATTTAGTAGATATTATGGTGGATATGTAACAGGTGAGAATAATAATACACATATTTTCGATAACGTACTACCGCTTTTGGCTGAAATGGAATTGGAGAAGAGTAAAAAATAGAAGGTGCCATCCTAAGAGGTGGCGCCTTTTTATGTTTTCGTTATTTGTTGATAGATTGATATATTGAAAAAATCGTTTATATAACTTTACGTCCTAATATTGGAGAAGTAATCAATCACAAACTCACGAAATTGCTGGGCGGTTTTTGATAAGTAACGTTTCTTTGACCAACTTAGGCCAATTGTTCGCTTACAAGCGGGTGCAATAATACGCAGCTTGTTTGATGCTAAAGTAGAGTTTTTTAATAGCGTTAAGCTTGGAACAAAAGCAATGCCAAGTCCTTGTTTTATTAAATCGCTAATAACAGTTGGTTCATCTACTTCAAAAGAAATATGCGGAGTGAAACCAGCTTCTTTACAAAATTCATCTGTTAAGTGTCGGAAGCCGTAACCAGTGTTCATACTAATGAACGCTTCGTCTTTTACTTCATGCAGATGAATACTTTCTCGGCTTGATAACCGATGTCCTGAAGGAATGACTAAGAAAATTTCTTCTGTAATAAGTGGCTCCCAAACAACTTCTTCTCCTTCAATTGGTACGGAGGAAATGCAAAAATCGATTTCCCTATCATCTAGTTGTCGTTTCATAGAGGGAGTAGATGCGAGAAATTGTTGGAATCGCACGTTAGGATGTTCTAATAAAAAAGAACCGAGGAGTTCCGGTAATATTCTCGGAATAGAAACGGCTAATGTAATAGAGCCTTGTTGTAATGCAGCTAAATCTTTAATTTCTCGTTCTCCTTCGCTTAACTCTTGAAAAATACAATCCACTCGTTTTAGAAATGCTTTTCCGAAAGAGTTTAATGTGATTTTTCGACCTTGTCGATCAAATAAAGGGACACCTAAGTCCTTTTCTAGTCTCGCAATTGTTTTGCTGAGAGAAGGTTGTGCGATACGTAATTCTTCAGCTGCTTTCGTCATATGTTCTAACCGTGCAACTACTTGGAAATATTTTAATTGAAGAAGTTCCATCATAAATCTC
Source organism: Bacillus sp. NPDC060175 (assembly GCF_042728695.1). Taxonomy (NCBI): domain Bacteria; kingdom Bacillati; phylum Bacillota; class Bacilli; order Caryophanales; family Bacillaceae; genus Bacillus; species Bacillus sp. NPDC060175. The sequence continues at coordinate 166,941 of NZ_JBHWYR010000003.1, read as the reverse complement.
CTTTATATAGACCATAAGGAATGAATTAATAATTAAAGATGTATTATACAGTATGGAAAGTGACGTGTATAGTAAATCTGTTAAACCATTCGAAGGTTGTTAAATTAGAAGAGGGAGTATTTTTCATGAAGGGAATTCAACTTATATTTAAAGATTGGAAGGCGATGTGGAACCATAAGCATGGGCGTATCGCTTTAATTTTTTTACTAATTGTTCCTTTAATTTATGCAGGGTTCTTTTTAGCTGGATATTGGGATCCGTATGGACGATTAGATAAATTACCTGTTGCAGTTGTTAATTTAGATAAAGGTGCTGTAATGGATGAAAAAACAATCCAGGCTGGAGACGATTTTGTTAAAAATTTAAAAGAAAATAAGGAACTAGCTTTTCATTTTGTATCAGAAAAAAATGCTGATGAAGGGCTAAAAGAAGATAAGTATTATATGGTTGTTACGATTCCGGAAGATTTCTCTAAAAAGGTAAGTACACTAATGGATGAGAAACCGGAACCGGCGAGGCTGCAGTACAAAGTAAATCCAGGGAAAAACTTTGTAGCAGCTCAAATTGGAACGACAGCTGTTGAAAATATGAAAACAAAAATCTCAAATAGTATTACGAAATCTTATACAGAAGGTGTCTTTTCAAAGTTTCAAGATTTGGCACAAGGGTTGAGTGATGCAAGTAACGGTGCTGAGAAGTTACATGAAGGAACGACGGATGCAAAAAATGGGGCGAATCAGCTTGCAGATGGTATTCATCGTTTAAATGATGGAACAGTGAAGTTAAAAGAAGGAAGTGATAAGCTTGCCTCTAGTCAATCGGCTTTAACTGGGGGAGCAAATGAGCTTAGTCAGGGAGCGACATCACTTCATAATGGTATGGAGCTGCTAGCGCAGGGTGAGAAGTCTTTACAATCAGGAGTTAGTGAATTAAGTGCTGGCACTAATGAGTGGGTGAGCGGAAGTGAGAAACTTGCTGAAGGACAAGCAAAAGTAGATAACGCAGCCAATAGTGTAAAAAAACAATTAGAAGAGTACGCGAAAAATCATCCAGAAGTACAGCAAGACCTTGAGTTACAGAAAATCATTGCTACTTCTAACGGATTGGCTAAAGCAACAAATACATTAAACACGAGCCAACAACAATTGACGCAAGGTACGAAGAAATTAGCTGATGGTCAACATAAAATCGAAGAAGGTATGAATACATTTGGTGTTAAGTTAAGTGAAGCTACGGCTGGAACGAAAAAAATAGCAGATGGTACTTCGAATTTAGCTGATGGATTTACGAAGTGGGGAAATGGATTTACATCATTACAAGAAGGTGTAAATCATCTTGCAAGTGGTGGAACGGAACTAAATAATGGTACTGGGAAGTTAACTGATGGACTTATTAAACTCGATGGTGGTGCGAAGGAACTTTCTACGAAATTGGAAGAGGGTGCAGAGAAGATAGCTGATGTTCGTAATGATGATGCGCGCAATGCGATGTTCTCAGAGCCAGTTCAATTAGTGAAGTCAACAGTTTCTGACGTACCTAACTACGGTTCAGGAATTGCACCATATTTCTTATCACTGGCATTCTATGTCGGCGGAATTATGGCATCAAATATTTTACCTCTTGGTCGTAGACAAAATATGAAGGTAAGCGGAACGGTACATTTTATCAATAAGTTAGGCTTAGTATATTTAATTGGATTAATTCAAGCGTTGATTGTAGATGTAGCTGTGCTTGGGATTATGAAATTAGAAGTTGTAAGTGTACCACTGTTCGTTTTATCAAGTATTATTATTTCCTTTACGTTCATGACATTTATTCTTATGTTAGTAACGGTATTCGGCATTGTTGGGAAGTTCGCAGCGGTAACGCTTCTCGTTCTTCAATTAGCGACGAGCGGAGGTACTTTCCCAGGAGAGTTAAATATAGCTGTGCTTAGCAAAATTGGACAGTTTCTCCCAATGTCTCATTCTCTTAGAGGATTACAGGATGTTATCACTTTAGGAGATTGGTCGCAATTACGAATGCAAATTTTAATTTTATTATGCTATCTCGTTGTTGCCGGCGGAATTGCTTGGATAACGAGTCATATACAGCATAGAGAAACGAATACAGAACAAGTGTCTTAAAATGAAAGAAGCTAGCCGATTTTTTCGGATAGCTTCTTTTTTATTTACGTTCCATTACCGCAAAGTAATTATTTTCATTATCAGCAAAGTTGAATGCTCTACCAGTAGGTAAATCTACAACTTGTCCAACTGTAACATTTTTCTCAGAAAGGTCTTTATATAGACGGTCTAAGTCATTTGAGAAGAACATAAGTGAAGGTGTATTAAGATTTAGTTCAGGTTGCATCTTCGCGATTAACGCTTTATCGTGAAGGACAATGCTTGTTCCAGCATCTTTTGCCGGCGCAATTTCAATCCAGCGAAATCCTTGGCCGTTATTTTCTTCCGCAATGATTTGGAATCCTACTGTTTCTGTCCAAAACTGTACTGATTCATCTTGGTTATTTACATATAGCATAATTTGTCCAACTTGATTAATCATAGGTGTGTCCTACTTTCTTTTCTTATATGAAATACTATTATATCAAATATATGGTTTAAATACTTTTTCATGATTTTTCCGAATGGCAATCTTCGCCCATTTCATATTTGTCGTAGGGGAAGGCCCTGTAATCCACGTATGAAATGGTAGTATGCTGCCAATGACCATTGCTGAAATAGAGATTGTGGTCGTTAATATAAATAGTAATAGGCTATATAATATTGTGTTTTCTTGCAGTGCGAATAAGGAAAGAAATTTTGTACATAGTTGCAAGAAGAAAAAATGAGCTAAATAAGCGCCATACGTGTAATTCCCGATAAATCGTAAAGCTTTATATAAGAAACCGCGTCGCTGTACAATTGTAATAGATAACACGTACAGTATCATAATTTCACAAACAATATATAAAAACATGGACGGTTTTAAATAAGTAGAAACTGTTAAATGAATAGAATTGGCGCCGTAAAAACTAAATAACTCATAATTGATGAATAAAAATAAGATGAAAAATAGTATTGTGATAAGCGGAATATGTTTCATGACAAATATACGCCAAGTTTTTAATGATACAGCAGCTATTCCTCCCATGACGAAATAGAATGAGTAGAAGAAGAAGGAACGATCTGTATAATGTAAAATGGTTGAACTAGTCAGTTTCTCTCCATTAAAAATGTAGTGAGAAGAGTACCACATTAAGAAGAAATATAGACAAGCGAAAATGGTCATATATTTATATATGTCTTTTTTATTTTCTATTCGTTTTTGAAACCAATAAAATAGTGTGCATAGTAAAGGGAACAATAAGTGAATTTGGAACATCATAATAACATACCAAAGGTGAGGAGCAGCTGTTCCGAGTAATAAGCTTTTTATTCCGCTTTGTAATGTAATAAGATCGTTTGTTGTTAATAAGTAAAGAATAGACCAAAAGAAATAAGGAATGAGTAAGTGTGTCGCTTTTTCAGAAATATATTCTTTATATACCAATTGCTTTGTATAGTGACGAATTAAGTGAAATCCAACGATAAATATGAATGCAGGTGCTGAAAATTTTGCAAGATTAAATAGCATGCCCATAATGAGGGATTGCTCAAGTAAGACATTTCCTTGATTCATTGTATATAATAAGGAACTTTGCAAAACGACAGCAAGAAATGCAATGCTTTGCAAAACTTTAAATTCTGGTGCGCTTTGTGTCATCGTGTCCATCCCCTTCTCCATACATGATTATAGTACGGAGTAAGGATAAGAGGTGTGGAATATTTGTGAAGATTTTAACAAATTTGTGGCAGTAGTGATTGATATAAATAGAAAGAGGATGCTCTAAACGAGCATCCTCTTTCTATTTATTAAGCAAATTTATTTTTGATCCAGTTTTTACCTTCTACAAGACGAGCTGTCATTACGGCACAAGCGTTATCTCCTGTTACGTTTAACACTGTTGCAGGAGGATCGATGATTGTACTAATTGCTGCGATAATTGGCAATGCTTCTGGTGGGAATCCATATAGAGAAACGATTAACATTTCACCAATCATACCTCCGCCCGGAATAGCACCCATTACTGTTCCTACTAATAGAGAAACAACAAGTGCAATTGCTAATGTTTTCGGTCCTTCGAATTCCATGTTGAAAATACCGAATAAGAAAGCAATTTTTAATACCCCGCCTAAAACAGATCCGTCTTTATGAAGTGTAGATCCAAGAAGGACAACTGTTTCACGAACGTCAGAAGAAATACCCATTTTCTTCGTTGCTTCTAAGTTCGCTGGAATACTTGCGGCACTACTACAAGTTGCAAGTGATGTAACTGTAGGAGAGACCATGTTCTTCCAAAATACTTGTACACCTTGTTTGCGACCTGCAAGGTACGCATAGAATGTAAAGAATACAAAGAAGTAAATAAAAGAAGCTGGATAGTATACCATTGCTGCTCGGAAGTAAGTTCCAAGAAGTTGTGGTCCGAATTCACCAACTAATGCTGCGAAGTAGGCAGCTAGTCCGATTGGAGCGTAGTACATAATGAAAGATACAACTTTCATTGAAATTTCTGCACCAGCTTGTAGGAATGTAGCGAATGGTTTTCCTTTTTCACCAACTGCTGAAGTTGCAACCCCCATTAAGATAGAGAAGAAAATAAGAGCTAACATGTTCTCACGAGATAGTAACTTTGAAAAGTCTGATACTGTTATGATACCAACAATTTGATCAGCAACGCTAACTGCTTTTTCAGCTTTATCAGGCTGCGTTAGTTCTAATACAACACCTTGTGCTGGCGGGAATACTTTCACGATAATAATCATAAAAATAGCAGCTAAAATACTTGTAAATAAGAAAGTTCCAGCCATACTAGACATAATTTTACCGAAACGTTTTAATCCATCCATATTAGCAATAGATGATGCGATGCTAAAGAACACTAACGGTACAACAATCGTAAACATTAAGTTTAAGAAAATGTCACCAAGCGGCTTTAAAGCAACTGCATCGGCACCCATGAAATAACCAATGAAACCACCAATTAGGATAGAAGATAATAAAATAAGCGGAAAGCGATATGCCTTCATAAATATACCCTCCTATCGATTATAAAAAATCATACTGAATCATTATAGCGAGTTAGAGACTTCTTTACTAGGAAAATACGGATAGATGGAATAGCGTGAAAACCGAGAAATTTTTGTGTTTAAGCTCGGCATACAGCAAGAAATCTAGACATATATATTTGTAACCTAGTGGTGGTAAGGGATGGGCCATAACTTAGGTTTAGAAAAGGGGGAGGGAAACAGGATGAATATTTTGCTTTGCTGTGCAGCGGGAATGTCTTCCAGCTTGATTGTTACAAAAATGGAGAAAGCGGCACAGGGAATGGGGATAGAGGTGAAAATTTGGGCTGTATCAGGTTCAGAAGTGCGAAATCATATTGATAATGCAGATGTACTTTTACTTGGCCCACAAGTACGTTATTTATTACCGAAGATGAAAGAATTATGTAAGGAGAAGGGGATACCTGTTGATGTCATTCAATCCGTCCATTACGGACTTTGTAATGGAGAAGCTATCTTGCAGGCAGCATTGTCAATGAAACCATGAGGAGAGTGAGATAGATGATACGGCTTTTAGAGAAATATGTGATGCCAGTGGCAGGGAAGGTTGCAGAGCAGAGGCATTTGCTAGCAATCCGTGATGGACTTGTCTTGACGATGCCGTTCTTAATTATCGGATCAATTTTTCTTATTATTAGTACATTACCAATTCCAGGGTATCATGAATTTATGGCGAGTTTGTTCGGGGAAAATTGGAACATAGCATTAGGGTATCCAGTTAGTGCAACTTTTAATATAATGGCTTTAATAGCTGTTTTTGGAATCGCTTACAGGTTGGGTGAGTATTATAAAGTGGATGCTTTAGCATCTGGTGCATTATCGCTTGTAACCTTTTTACTCGCAACTCCATTTCAAGTTGCATATATTGTTCCAGGTACGAAAGAAAGTATACTGGTAGATGGAGTAATTCCAGCGGCATTAATGGGAAGCCAAGGTTTATTTGTAGCGATGATTATTGCAATTATATCTACTGAAATATACCGATTTCTTGTGCAGAAAAAGATGATTATAAAGATGCCTGAGACAGTTCCACCAGCAGTAACGCGTTCATTTGCAGCACTTATTCCAGGATTTATTGTTGTGACAGTTGTTTGGATCATTAGATTAATTTTTGAACAAACAACTTTCGGAAGTATTCATAATGTTGTAGGGAAGCTGTTGCAAGAACCACTTAGTGTACTTGGTGCTAGTCTTTGGGGAGCAGTTATAGCCGTTATTCTCGTTCATGTCCTTTGGGCGTGCGGAATTCATGGAGCTACAATTGTAGGCGGTGTTATGAGTCCAATTTGGTTATCATTAATGGATCAGAATCGAATTGCTTTTCAAGCTGGTCAAGATGTACCGAATACAATTACGGCACAGTTCTTTGACTTATGGATTTATATGGGTGGTTCAGGTGCGACTCTAGCTTTAGTTGTAGGAATGCTACTATTTGCACGAAGCCAGCAATTAAAAAGTTTAGGACGGTTGTCGATTGCACCTGGTATTTTTAATATTAATGAAATGGTGACTTTCGGTATGCCGATTGTAATGAATCCGCTTTTACTTATTCCATTTATATTGGTTCCAGTTGTGTTAACAATTGTTTCTTATTTCGCAATGGAATGGGGATGGGTGGCTCGACCAAGTGGTGCTACTGTAACATGGACTACACCAATTCTATTTAGTGGATATTTAGGATCGGGTGGTAAAATTTCAGGTGTTATTTTGCAACTTGTTAACTTTGCATTAGCATTCTTTATTTACTTACCGTTCTTAAAAATATGGGATAAACAAAAGTTGGCAGAAGAAAAGGGGGAGTAAAGAACTAAAATGGATACGATAGAAACGAAGGCTTTTCATTTAATTTTGCATGGGGGAAATGCGAGAAGTTGTTCAATGGAGGCAATTGATTGCGCAAAGCGCGGGGAGTTTACAGAAGCAGAGGCTAAATTACAAGAAGCGCTAGATGAATTAAAAGAGGCGCACCGCTTACAAACGGAGCTTATACAGAAAGAAGCTGGCGGGGAAAAGACAGAAGTTACCCTTCTGATGGTGCATGCGCAAGATCATTTAATGAATGCAATTACGGTAAAGGAATTAGCGAGTGAGTTTGTAGAATTATATAGGAAGATGTCAGTGACTGAATGAACCTTGCGTATGCAAGGTTTTTTTATTTTATTAAATAATAGTGGGTTAAAATAATAAATTATTTTTTACTGAAAAAAGTTTTTTTAGCGTTTTTTTGTTTTAAACACAACTAGACAACCAAACACTAATCTATTTTCATACAGTTATGTGTTAAAAGCGTGTTGTTTTATAACACACTGTGTGTTTTTCGGGTGACACACTATTTGAAAGCGGTAACACACAAAGAAATCACTCGAAAAAAGGCTGATTTTAGGCATTTTTAAAAGTTGGCACGCTAATTGCATTAATAAATAGCGTAAAGAAAAATAAATAAACATAAATTTTTTATACTACACAAGGGGGATTTTCAAATGAATATTTTATTATGTTGCTCAGCAGGGATGTCTACAAGTTTACTAGTTACAAAAATGGAAGCGGCTGCAAAAGCTCGCGGTTTAGAAGGAAAGATTTGGGCTGTATCTGGGGATGCAGTAAAAAACAATATCGATCAAGCAGATGTACTATTATTAGGACCACAAGTTCGTTACATGCTTTCTTCAATGAAAACGCTTGCTGATGAGAAAAACGTTGGAATTGATGTTATTAATCCAATGCACTACGGCATGATGAATGGAGAAGCAGTTTTAGATCACGCACTAACACTTAAAAAATAATTAGGGGGGAAGCGAAATGCAAAAATTTATTGCATTTATGGAGAAATATTTAGTTCCAGTCGCAGGAAGAATCGGATCGCAGCGTCATTTAGTTGCAATCCGTGATGGTTTTATCGCAGTTATGCCTCTTATTTTAGTTGGATCGTTTGCAGTACTTATAAATAATCTACCGGTTGATGCATTCCAAAAACTTATGAAGGGTGCATTTGGGGATGTTTGGAAAGATATCGGCGGTGGTATGTGGACAGGGTCCTTTGCAATATTAGCCCTCATAGCCGCAGTTGGGATAAGTTATAATTTAGCGAAATCTTACGGTGTAGACGCGTTGTCAGCAGCAATTATTACATTCGGTGCATTAATTATTATATCTCCGACAACGCCAAAAGAAGGCGGTATCGATTTAGCTTGGACAGGATCACAAGGTTTATTCGTTTCTATCATTGTAGCTCTTCTTGTAACCGAGGTATTCAGGTTCTTTGTTCAAAGGGATATTACAATTAAGATGCCAGATGGTGTTCCACCAGCAGTAATGAAATCCTTTGCAGCATTAGTACCAGCATTTGTTATTTTAATCGCAACAGCAAGTATTCAATTAGCTGTGAAATTAGCGGGAACAAGTATTCATAAAATCGTATTTGAAACAATTCAATTACCATTACAAGGTTTAGCAGGTACATTACCAAGTGCAATTATTGTAGCTCTACTTATTCACGTATTATGGTTCTTCGGATTACATGGCCCTAATATTATTGGTGGTATTATCGACCCAATCTATTTACCAGCACTAGAAAAGAACATTAAATTATTTAACGATGGTATGTCTGCATATGATGTACCACACATTTTCACAAAGCCATTCTTTGATGTATACGTATACATCGGTGGATCAGGTGCAACATTAGCATTCTTAGTAGCAGTAATGCTTGTTGCAAAGAGTGCGCAACTTCGTGGTGTAGGTCGCGTATCTATCGGTCCTGGTTTCTTCAATATTAACGAACCAGTTATTTTCGGTACACCAATTGTATTAAACCCAGCGTTAATCATTCCATTCGTACTTACACCAGTTGTATTAGTTATTACTTCTTATACAGCAATTTCCTTAGGATGGGTGCCAAAAACAGTTGCTTTAGTTCCATGGACAATGCCACCAATCTTTAGTGGTTATCTTGTAGCAGGTGGAAGCATTGCTGGTGCTGCATTGCAGCTAGTAAACTTTGCAATCGCGGTAGTTATTTACTATCCATTCGTATTAATGTGTGACCGTACGTATGTACAAGCTGCGAAAGCTGAAACAAAAGGAAACGACAATTCAGTATCACTTTAAAAAGTGTTGTTCTGACGAGTTTGTATAGCTCGTCAGAACAATTACCTTTACATCATGTTCAAAAAGATGGAATACATCTACAAGAACACCAAACTATCATTAATAAAATAATAATTTAATAGACATGTTCAAACTGAAGGGGTATTTAAATCGGTTGAACCTTATAGAGAGGGCGGTAATTATGATGACTACAGCAGAACAAATTCCATTCCAATTGATTTTAAATAGTGGTAATGCACGAAGCTTTGCAATGGAGGCGCTTCAATTTGCAAAACAGGGGAAAATGGCGGAAGCAGACGAAGCGATGGTAAAGGCGAAAGAAGCGATTAATGAAGCGCATCATTTCCAAACAGAGCTCATACAATCAGAAGCAAGAGGGGAAAAAACAGAGATTAGTGTTCTTTTAATTCATGCACAAGATCATTTAATGAATTCTATTACAGTAAAAGAATTAGCAGCAGAATTTATTGACCTTTATAAAAAGCTAGAAGTGAAAGGGGAATAAAGCATGACTGGAATTAAAATTGCTACAATCGGCGGTGGATCTAGTTATACACCAGAGTTAATTGAAGGATTTATTAAACGTTATGATGAGCTTCCTGTTCGTGAAATTTGGTTAGTAGATATTGAGGCAGGAAAAGAGAAGTTAGAAATCGTTGGTAACTTAGCGAAACGTATGGTGAAAAAATCAGGTTTACCAATTGATATTCATTTAACACTTGATCGCCGTGAGGCATTAAAGGATGCTGACTTCGTAACAACACAGCTTCGCGTAGGTTTATTAGAAGCACGTGCAAAAGATGAAGCGATCCCGTTAAAATATGATGTAATTGGTCAGGAAACGAATGGTCCTGGTGGTTTATTCAAAGCACTGAGAACGATTCCTGTTATTTTAGATATTTGTAAGGACATGGAGGAACTTTGTCCAAATGCATGGTTAATTAACTTTGCGAATCCAGCTGGTATGGTAACAGAAGCTGTCCTTCGTTATACAAATATTCAAAGAGTAGTTGGTCTATGTAACGTTCCAATCGGAATTCGTATGGGTCTTGCAAGATTACTTGAAGTAGATGCAAGCCGTGTCCACGTTGATTTCGCTGGTTTAAATCATATGGTATACGGATTAGATGTATACTTAGATGGAGTAAGCGTAATGGACCGTGTACTAGAACTTGTAACAGATCCAGAAAAGCAAATTACGATGGAAAACATTGCTGCACTTAACTGGGAGCCAGACTTTATTCGCGGTCTTCGTGCAATTCCATGTCCATACCATCGTTACTACTATAAAACACGTGAAATGTTAGAAGAAGAGAAAGAAGCTTCGATTGAAAAAGGTACACGTGCAGAAGTAGTAAAACAATTAGAAGATGATTTATTCGAGTTATATAAAGACCCGAATTTAGATATTAAGCCACCACAATTAGAAAAACGCGGCGGAGCTTATTATAGTGACGCAGCATGTAGCTTAATTACGTCTATTTACAATAATAAAGGTGATATCCAGCCTGTTAATACACGAAACAACGGAACAATTGCAAGCTTGCCACATGATTCGGCTGTTGAAGTGAACTGTATTATTACGAAGGAAGGTCCAAAACCAATTGCGGTTGGAGACTTACCGGTACCAGTTCGCGGTTTAGTACAGCAAATTAAATCATTTGAGCGCACAACAATTGAAGCTGCTATTACAGGGGATTATCATAAGGCGCTGCTTGCTATGACAATTAATCCACTTGTACCATCTGATAAAGTTGCAAAACAAATTTTAGATGAAATGTTGGAAGCACATAAAGAACATCTTCCACAGTTCTTCAAAAAGGTAGAGAAATAAAAGCGGCGCTATTTAGCCCGCTTTTTTTTATTCTAGTAGGAGGTATTGCGATGATTAAGTTAATTGTAAATGCAGATGATTTCGGTCTTACGGAAGGTACAAATTACGGAATTATTGATGGACATAAAAACGGGCTTGTAAATTCAACGACGATGATGATGAATATGCCAGGGACAGAGCATGCCGTACGTTTGGCGAAAGAGTATAAAACGTTAGGAGTAGGAGTGCATCTCGTATTAACGGCAGGAGAACCGCTTCTTAAAGACGTTCCATCACTTGTGAGTAGCGATGGATTGTTTCATAAACAAAGTGTTGTATGGGAAGGCAATATAAATCCAGAAGAGGTTGAAAGAGAGTGGACGGCTCAAATTGAGAAATTTTTGTCTTACGGTTTAACACCAACTCATTTAGATAGTCATCATCATGTGCATGGATTAACGCTTTTACACGACGTTCTTGAGAGCTTAGCAAGTAAATATAATGTTCCGATTCGTCGGTGTGAGGAAGAGCGAGCGGTGCGCCCATTTTCTGATGTGTTTTACAGTGATTTTTACGCTGACGGTGTGACGGAAGATTATTTTGTGAAGTTAAAGGAAAGAGTACAGGACGAGCAAACGGTAGAAATTATGGTGCATCCAGCTTATATTGACCCAGAGCTTGTGAAACGTTCTTCTTACGTAATGGATCGCGTGAAAGAGTTGCGCATTTTAACGGAGAGTGAGCTGCCTGAGGGAATGGAGCTTGTGAAGTTTTGATAGGAAAACGACGGCTAAATGGGGCCGTCGTTTTTTGTGCTTACAAAATGGATAGAACATATCCGCCAAAGGCTCCGAGTATAACGATAACCCAAGGTGGTGTTTTCCAAAAAGCGAGTAAGCAAAATAGAAGAGAAGCAAAAACGAAATCTACAGAATTCATAATTGTACTCGTCCAAATTGGATCATAAAAAGCTGCAAGTAAAATACCGACAACGGCCGCGTTTACTCCAAGTAGTGCACCTTGTATGTAAGATACTCTCCTTACACTGTCCCAAAATGGTAAAACACCAACAACAAGCAGGAAAGCAGGAAGAAAGATAGCGATCGTTGCAATAACTGCTCCGGTGGTTCCATTTAGCACTGCTCCTATATAAGAAGCGAATGTAAATAGTGGCCCTGGCACTGCCTGTGTTAATCCGTATCCAGCTAGAAATTGTTCTTTTGTCATCATCCCGTTTTGTACAAACTCACTTTCAAGAAGAGGAAGTACGACGTGCCCTCCTCCGAATACAAGTGCACCAGAGCGATAGAAACTGTCAAATAAAGAGATGAAATAAGAGTACGGTCGTAACATTGGTAGCAGTATTAATAGTCCGAAGAATAAGATGAGACAAGACATGGCTACCATTTTTGAAATAGGTACGTTTATTTTATTTGCTTGGCTAACGGGTTGGTCGCGATATAAAAACCAGCCGATAAAGCCAGATACTATAATGAGAATTACTTGTGTCCAGCTACTTGGCCATAATAGGGCGATTGCGGCAGTCGCAATTGCGATTGTTGCACGGTTTCGGTCCGGTGTTAACTTTTGAGCCATTCCCCATATTGCATGAGCGACAATTGCGACCGCTACAAGTTTCAGTCCATGAATCCAGCCTGTACTTCCAAGCTCGAATTGGTTAAGGAATGAAGCGAAGAAAACTAAAACGAGAACAGACGGGAGAGTGAATCCAATCCATGAAATAATTGCTCCTAATAGTCCACCTCGTAATAATCCAACTCCCATCCCGACTTGGCTGCTAGCAGGGCCAGGAAGGAATTGGCATAGTGCTACTAAGTCTCCGTAACTTCGTTCATCCATCCATTTTTTTTTTTGCACGTATTCATGGTGGAAATAGCCGAGATGGGCGACAGGACCACCAAATGAAGTAAGTCCTAATTTAAATGAGACGAGAAAAATCTCTAATAATGATTGAAAAGAATAGTTGTTATTTTTCAAGATACCCTCCCAGAATGTTTTTCTAAGTGCATTATACAAGAGGCAGTAAAGTGAATGAAATGATTTCTATGTAAAGATTTTGTGAATCTTTTAGTTGTAATTAAAATTTGAAAAAGTCATAAATGATTATGTCTAAACCATAAAGTAGTAGAAGTAGTGCTGGGAAATTTATATGAGGAGAATGCCCGTATGACAACACATTTCTTTGCTAGGTTAACAGGGAAGAGGGAAGTACCTCCTGTAAATACAGAAGCTTACGGTGTAACAGAGCTCATTTTTAGTGAAGATTTAAAGAAGTTGCAATATCGGGTCATATTAAAAAACATAAAAAAAATCACGTCATGCCAAATTCATTTAGGAAAAGCGAATCAAATTGGTCCAGTTATTTTAAGTTTGTTTGGTCCGTTAGAGCAAGGAATTAGTGTGAATGAAGGAGTCGTTACTGGTGTAGCTAAAGTGGAGGATTTTGAAGGGCCTTTACAGGGGAGAGCACTTGACAGCTTGTTTCAAGAGATAATGCAAGCAAATGTATATGTAAATGTTAATACGAAATCTAATAAAAAGGGAGAAATAAGAGGGAGAATAAGGGAAGTAAAGAAGTAAGCGAAAAGGCTGTCCAAAAAAACATTTTGGAACAGCCTTTTCTAATTATAATGGGTGCCATGTTTATCAATTATTGTCGGTAAGTCGATATCCTATGTCGAATCGCCGATATAATTTCACTTACTACGTATTAGGTACTACTCTAAAATATTGCCTAGTTTAACTTTTTACAGGTTGATTTTTGATGAAGAAGTCCATTACATAAAATACTTCGTCATCTGGTATTTGTATTTCAAATGTATTTTCGATAGGTTGCAGTGCTTTTTTCACTTTCATATACATCCAGTACTCATCTTGTCTTCGTTTCTCTTTATCAGGATGAGGGAGGAGACTTTCGCCTTTTTGAAGACGGTCAACCATGCAGCTCATATGCAAAATCACACCCATTAAACTGTCGGGAGTTAGCTGTAAAGAAATCAATTCCTGAATTGTATTTAATGCATAGCGAATTGTTTTAATAAGTAATGCCCCATCGTTACGCTGCATTTGTTGTTCAAGAATATCAGCCATTTTCGCATATGTTTCTTCATACGTAATCAATTCTTGAATTGGTTGAATAGCTGTGTAGTTCACAATGTCTTGGAAATGATATGTTAAGCAAGGTATTTGCATATCGAAATTCGTGACGATACAAATGATATTACGCTCTTTTTTTATGTTCTCGATCATTTTCGTTAAATCTTTTTCATGAACGATGCTAATCGGAATAATTTCAATTAAGTCTTTATCAAAGCGTAAATAGTTCTCTAACATTTTTTGAATTGCTAAAGCACTTCCTTCGCCAGTTAAACAAGCTGTTAAAATCACGGATTTCATTGGCGATAGCGGCTTTTTCTTTTCTTCCTGTACGTTTAAATAGAACGGCGTTAAGTTCTTCACTGTTTCGTATAGTGCATCTAATGAGTAGCCAAGCTGAGCTTTTCGAGCTGCTTCTAGTGCGTGTGGTGTACTCGTCATTGAAAGAACACGGACAGGGATTTTGAATTCAGTTTCTAATATATCACCAATATAAGCGAGAGATCCCATATCAACAAGTAAGAGAAGCCCGTTTACATTTTGAAGTGTTTTCATATACACTTTAACACGCTCTAAGAAGTCTTTCGGTGATTCATGCAAGGGCATATCGATACCAGTTACTTCATCAATACCGAGAAGTTCGTTTGCAACGTTTGCCATTTCTGTTGCGATGCCATTACCGTGTGCTAATATTAATACTTTTACTTCTGTTTGTGAGGCAGGAATTGGATCAACAACGAAGAACATTGTTAAAAAGCCAGCTTCATCAATAGGCATTGTTAGTTGTAATTCTTCTTCTAATAGCTGAATACATTGCATAGCTACGGAAAAAGCTTCTTTATATTTCGTACGAATTTGATTTAATTGTGGGTGGTGAATTTGTTTCCCGCCCTGTAAACGTTGTAGAGTTGTCTGTACATGTAAACTTAAAGCGAGAAACACTTTTTCATCGAAAGTTTTAGATAAATATTTTTCAGCTAGTTCCGCAATTTTTTCACATACGGAAACGATATTACGATCCACAATTTTAAAAACATTTTCATGACTTGTTTTTTTAGATATTTGGTTAAAGTATTGGACGAAAAAGCTTTGAACATCATTTTCTATTAGTAATTCTAATTCTTCCTCTTCAATGCCGCGTGCTTGAAGTTCTTCATATTTATAATCAATATAATCGTAAATAGAAGAGCGACTTCCTTCGGGTTTTATTGTATGTTTACTCCAACCTTCATCACCTGTAAATACAAATGTTTCATTTGGTATTTGATATAGATGACGGCTCTTTCTTTCAATAAATAATCCCTCTTTCATATACCAAGGTAAATCTGTACTTGAAACACAGACAGAATCACGTTTTTTTGTTACGAGATCAGAATAAGCTTTCGCACAGGCAATTTGTACGTCCGTTTTCAATTGGCCGATGTTATTTGGACAATTGTAAAAGACGAAAGCACGCATTGCATTTGGACTAACATGAATCTCTTTCCTTAGACGAATTGCTTCATTTGTGAAAAATAGCTGTAGTAAGGCAAACCGTTCTTTATGTGTTCGCTCACGAAGTGGTGGAAGCGTAACGGTCATCGGAATACGTCTTGTAAATGTTTTTAATAAAAATGAATTTGGTTCTTCGGTTGTGGCAGTAATAATCAACACTCGTGCCTTACGTTCATTTTCTGTTTCTCCAAGGCGGCGGTATACTCCGCGATCAATAAATGTGAAGAGCATCTCTTGTCCTTCTGGAGGAAGGCGATGTACTTCATCTAAGAAAAGGATTCCTTCATGTGCTTTTTCAATTAACCCTTTTTGATCACTGGCACCTGTGTAAGCTCCTTTTTTTATCCCAAATAACTGTCCAAGTAGTAGTTGTGGATTGTTTGCATAATCAGCACAGTTAAAGACGATAAAAGGTGCATCTTTTGGAAGTTGATCCACTTCAATTGCGTATTCGTGCATTAAAGAAGCGAACATCGATTTTCCGACACCTGTTTCTCCAAGTAGTAAAGTATGCATACCGTTTGGAGGATAGAGAATAGAAGCTTTGGCTTTTTCAATTGCAATTTTTAGGCTTGTATTTTCAATAGCAAATGTATCTAATGAAGTGCCCTTTGTTGAATGCGTTTCCAATGAAGTGTTCGTTTCTATATAAAAACGGACAGGGCGTGTACTCGTTTTTAATAAACGATTATCTTTCACAAGCTTGTTTAAATCGCTACTAACATTCGCACGGTCTAACTGTAGAAGTGTAGCGAGTTCTGATGCTGTTACACCTTCTGTATAATTCCCTTTTTGTATTGCGTTAAAAATGAGATCTATTCGTTTCATTTCTATTCACCTCGAAACTTCATCACTATTTAAAATTTTACACAAAAATGAGAAGTGTGGGAAGAGAAAAATAAAACAGCTTTAGTACATAGGTACTAAAGCTGTTACAATCTTGTGTCTTTCCAAAAATTCACTTCGAGATGGGAAGATGGATTGTAGGGAAGTAGTTTATATCCTTGTGAGTGCAAATAATCAATTACTTTTGGTAGTATTTGCACTGTGACACTAGAATCATGCATTAAAATAACCTCTACTTGTTCATCGCTTTGATTTCGTACTCTTTCTAGTATTGCGGAAGGATTATCATAGCTTTTCCAGTCATATGTATCAATTGTCCAATCCCACATTTTATACTGGGCGGATACGAGTGCGTCACGGTAATTCTTTTTTAAGTAAGGCATGCTACCGTATGGGACACGAACGAGATGTGTATTTAAATGTGTAACTTGCTGGACGATGTTTTGGGTTTGCTCCATTTCTGCGATTAAAACAGATGGATCGCCAGTATAAAGACGTTTTACATCATGTGACATACTATGGAGACCGATATAATGTCCATCTTTAATCAATCGCTCCATCGTTTTTTTATAATGTGGCACTTTTCCACCAATAACGAAGAAAGTTGCTTTTCCGTTCTTCTCTTTTAAAATATTTAAAATTTGTGGTGTGTATTTATTTGGTCCGTCATCAAATGTTAAGTACGCAATTTTTGTTGTAGAAGAGGTAGTTTGAGTGCTTTGGTAATCTTCTGCTTGAATGTCTGTAGTTGCTTTTGTATTAGATGATGCGTACATAGTAATAGTTAAAAATAAAATTATACATTGAAGTAATCGCTTGATCATAACATTCACCCTCAGTTTGACAATCAAGATGTAAAAATGAAAATTTGATACTTTTTTCGTTACCTTCGATATACGTATATCTTTCTCCAATAGAGGCACTCTCAAACAATCTATATTTTGGAAATAGGAAATAAGGAATAAAAAACAAAAAAATAGCATCCTCTTCTAAGGAAGAGAATGCTATTTGAATATTTCATAATAGTAAAGGCTATACTACAATTAGTCTTCGCGTTTTTTCACTTTTTTATAGAAGGAAATAATTGGTTTGTAACGTTCGTGTACAAGACCGATTACTTCAGCAATGATTTCTGTAAAGAAGATTAAAATGAAAAGAAGAATAATGGATAACCATAATGTTGCACTACTGAAAATAATTGCATTTACACTAAAGAAAATACCCAATGCGTAAATAATTAGTACCGTTTTACGATGAGAGAATCCCATTGCAAGCAAACGGTGATGTAAATGCGATTTATCAGGTGCTGAAATAGGCTTTTTATTTACGATACGGCGGATAATTGCAAATGTCGTATCAAATATAGGTACACCTAAAATAATGATTGGAACGATAAAACTGAATAACGTTACGCTTTTGTATAATCCAAGTAACGATATAACAGAAATACAGTATCCTAAAAATAGTGCTCCTGTATCTCCCATGAAAATTTTTGCTGGATGGAAGTTGTAGAATAAAAATCCAATTGTACTTGCTAATGTAATCAGTGCTAGAGGTAATATAATAGCTGCTCCAGTACCCCATGGGCTAGTGAAGGCCATATATGCTAGCGTTGCAAGTACGATAGATGAAATCCCTGCGGATAATCCATCTAATCCATCAATTAAGTTGATGGCATTTGTAATACCTACAATCCAAAATACAGTAATTGGATAAGCAAGCCATCCGAGTTCAGTATCTCCAAGAATTGGAATATATAATACTTGCACTAATAATCCACTTTTGACAATCATGATGGCAACTAATAGTTGTCCACCGAATTTTACCCTCGCAGATAGTTCGTACATATCATCTAAAATCCCGATGATAACAATGATGATAGCACCTAAAGTTATCGATAACATTCTTTGTTCGTACAATCCACCGACAACAAATCCTACGGCTACACCGATGAAAATTGCTAACCCGCCAAGACGAGGCATAATTTTTTGGTGTACTTTACGCGCATTTGGCTTGTCTGTTGCTCCTATTTTGAAAGCTAATTTAATAACTAAAGGAGTAACGACGAGTACAGTGATGAAAGATGCCAAAATGGCATAAATCACTTGTGAGTCCATTAATACCCCACCCTTTATAGTTTAACGTAATTTTTCTAAGTGTATTTATCTGAAAATTATGATGTTTATTTACAGGCTCATAACATATGGTATCACAAAAAGATTAGAATTCAATCTTTTTTTCTTTTGGCTGTAAAGGGGAGCGAATAGAATATATGACAATTGGATATGGAATGTTGTGTCCTTTGAGAAGGTTGATCTCATATTGTGGCTTGTAATGTGACATTGTACTTCCCTCTCATATAGCGATGACTTTTGTTTCAGTATTATAAGTGTTGCACGTAAAAATGAGTAAGTTCCGTGTTAAAATGTGGGAATTTACATTTTGTATATATTGCATCATTTAACTTTACAAAATCTTAAAAAATAATAAAAAAACAATTCATATAATAAAGAAGTGAAAGAGTTTTCTCATTCTTAGTGTGAGAGGGGGAAGCACAGGGAGAATTCTATGTATTCGTATATTTTCTTATATATATTCCTGTGCAAAAGGAAAATGAAAATTACGATAATAGGTACCGGATATGTTGGATTGATTACAGGAGTAGGATTGGCGAGATTGGGACATTCAGTCACATGTTTCGATATAAATAGTGAAAAAATTGAACGGATTAAACAAGGCGAGTTACCTATTTATGAATATGGATTAAATGAATTAATAAATGAAGCATACGAAAATAATCATTTAACTTTTACAGCAAGTAAATTAGCGGCATTTAATGATGTAGAGTTTATATTTATTGCAGTTGGAACGCCATCTTTATTAGATGGAACAGCAGATTTAACGTATATTCGTAGTGCTTGTGATGATATTGGAACATATGTGAATAACGATATTATTATTGTTACGAAAAGTACGGTTCCTGTAGGGACAAATGATGTAATGAGAAAATGGATTGAGGAGAAACTACAAGGTAGACATGAATTATATATTGTATCGAATCCAGAATTTTTAAGGGAAGGTTCTGGTATTTATGATTTTTTTCAGGGTGATCGTATCGTAATTGGATCATGTAGTGAAGAAGCGGCAAGGAAAGTAGAGAATTTGTACAGCAAATTAAGCTTAGAAACGTATATTACAGATATTCGAAGTGCTGAGATGATTAAATATGCATCTAATGCTTTTTTAGCCACGAAGATTAGTTTTATTAATGAAATTTCTAATATATGTGAGCAAGTGGGTGCAGATATAGTAGATGTAGCTACAGGGATGGGGATGGATAAGAGAATTGGTGCATCTTTTTTAAATGCAGGTATCGGATATGGAGGATCTTGTTTTCCAAAAGATACGAAAGCACTTGTGCAAATTGCAGGGAATGTTTCTCATGATTTTCGCTTGTTGAAAGCAGTCATTGAAGTGAATAATAAACAACAGTTGTTGTTAGTTGAAAAAGCGAAGAAAATTATAGATATGAAGAAGAAGCGAATTGCGGTTCTTGGTGCAGCATTCAAACCGAATACTGACGATATTAGGGAAGCACCATCTCTTATTATAATAGAAGAATTAATTAATGTAGGTGCGGATGTGGTTTTATATGACCCGCAAGCTATTCAAAATGTAAGAAGTTTATTTGGGAATACGATACGATACGCTGAGTGTATAGATGAATCGATTAGAGAGGCGCATGCAGTTTTTATCGTAACAGAATGGGAATCAATTCGAAATTACCCGCTAGAAAAGTATGCACAGCTTATGAGGGAACCTATTCTATTCGATGGGAGAAATTGTTATACTAATGAGGATGCCGAGAAGCATGGATTAAATTATTACTCAGTTGGGCGAAAAGGCGTCTGTAATAGTAATGTTTCTCAGGTGCGTTAAAAAAGTGTATGTCTACATGCATATTTTTATATGCGATAATAGAAGTTTTAACTAGTGAAAGAAAAGAGGCAATGAAATGACTGAACGTTTAAAAGTAATGACAATTTTCGGGACACGACCAGAAGCAATTAAAATGGCACCTCTTGTATTAGAGTTGCAAAAGCACCCAGAAAAGATTGAATCAATTGTGACTGTAACAGCACAACACCGTCAAATGTTAGATCAAGTATTAAATATCTTTGGAATTACGCCAGATTTCGATTTGAATATCATGAAAGATCGTCAAACTTTAATTGATATTACAACACGTGGTTTAGAAGGTTTAGATAAAGTAATGAAAGAAGCTAAGCCTGATATCGTACTTGTGCATGGTGATACAACGACGACATTTATTGCAAGCTTAGCTGCTTTCTATAATCAAATTCCAGTAGGACATGTGGAAGCAGGACTTCGTACATGGGATAAGTATTCTCCATATCCAGAAGAGATGAATCGCCAACTAACAGGTGTAATGGCGGATCTTCATTTCTCACCTACAACAAAATCAGCAACGAACTTACAAAAAGAAAATAAAGATGAGTCACGCATTTTCGTAACAGGAAATACAGCGATCGATGCACTGAAGACAACTGTAAAAGAAACTTATAGCCATTCGGTGTTAGAGAAACTTGGAAATGATCGTCTTGTACTTATGACAGCACACCGTCGTGAAAATTTAGGAGAACCAATGCGCAATATGTTCCGTGCAATTAAGCGTCTTGTTGATAAACACGAAGATGTACAAGTTGTATACCCTGTTCATATGAATCCTGTTGTTCGCGAAATAGCGAATGATATTTTAGGCGAGCATAGCCGCATTCATTTAATTGAGCCGCTAGATGTAATCGATTTCCATAACGTTGCAGCTCGTTCATACTTAATGTTAACTGATTCTGGTGGTGTACAAGAGGAAGCACCATCACTAGGTGTGCCAGTTCTTGTCCTTCGTGATACGACAGAACGCCCAGAAGGTATCGAAGCAGGTACGTTGAAATTAGCAGGAACAGATGAAGAGACAATCTTTGGTCTTGCTGATGAGTTGTTATCTGATAAAGAAGCTCATGATAAGATGACGAAAGCATCTAACCCTTACGGCGATGGTCGTGCATCAGAGCGTATTGTAGAAGCGATTTTACAACACTTCAACAAGTAGAGTGAAACTTTAATAAATGGGGTTTTCATCTTCTGTTTATTATTGGTCCACAACAATTGCGGGAAATAAAAAGAGCCAAATCGTATACGATTTGGCTCTTTTTTTATTCATGATTCCTCATAATCCACTCTGCATGAGCATTTGTAGAAGGGGGAGGAGGAGGAGGTTTGTTCTCACTCGGTTCCTTCTTTGCTTTTGCGCTGGAGTTAGAATTTGAATCGGAATTTGTATTCTCATTTTTCGTAGTCTCTGTTGGAACTTTTGCTTTTTCTCCTATTTCCTTTTCAATTTCGTTACGTACAGTCTCTACACTGATTGGATCTGGAAGGAAGTAATAAATACCACCAATTTTTCTGTCTTCTCCTTCAAGTTTTAACGTTTGTATTGTAGAAGGATCGAATCCAGAGATTTTATTGTAAAGAGCAAGTCCGTCTGAAATAGGAATATCGGTTTTTATATATTTTCCAACTACCTTTGTTAAATCTTTAATTTTAAATACGGTAGAAGCAGAGTTTAGCTTTTGGGCAACAGCAGCCAGTACTTGTCTTTGTCTAGCAGCTCTACCATAATCACCGTTAGGATCTTGCTTTCGCATACGGACGTATGCGAGTGCTTCTTCACCATTTAATTTCTGTTGACCTTGTTTAAATTGGATTTTTTTATAGTAATCCACGTCAGAGCGTTCCCAGAAATCGAAGGGGACATCAACGGTAATACCGTCAACAGCATCAACGATACCTTTAAAGCCTTGGAAATCAATTTTAATATAATGATCAACAGGAACTTTTAAAAACTCTTCGACGGTGTCGATTGTCATTTTTTCTCCACCGTAAGCATGAGCAGCGTTAATTTTGTCTTCTTTATTTTTGCCAACAATCTTAACACGAGAATCGCGCGGGATACTCATAAGTGAAACCTTTTTTGAGTTTGGATTAACTGTCGCGAACATAAGTGAATCTGTTCGACCGTTTTGACCGTCAGTTGCATAATCTTCAATACCCATAATGAGTATTGTGAAAGGTTTTTTTGTGATTTCCACATCTTCTGCTCGTAATTTAGATTTTTCACGGCTAAATCCACTGTACATCCCCATGAGAGAAGTGTAGGAATTTAACATATAAAGTCCTACGCTACCAAATAAAAATGCGAAAATAAGAAAGAAGAAAAACTTTCTTCTACGTTTCTTTTTTATTCTGCTATTTTGGAGATGATAATAACGTTCTTCCATATATAATCTCCTTATTCATTTGTAGGGAATTAATTCACTACATTAATCTTTAAAGGCGATAAGTTAGCTATTCTTAGATAACGTCTTGTTCTAAGTACAACATATCCCCTTCTTTAATTGTACATTTCCCGTTTGTTAATTCAATCATCCAATTTATGAATGGTTGTTTTTTGTCCTCTTCTACATACGTATCAAATGTGACATTTTCTAAATAATGTATATCTTTAATGGCATATTCTGAATTACGTAATTCATTTTCAACTTTGCCAAGTAAAGTGTAATCAATTTCTGTTTGCATAACGCGCATTAGTTTTCGTTCAACAACGCCTACATGGTTAAGACCTTCACTTGTACATTTTCCATATGCACGAATTAATCCGCCAGCACCAAGTTTAATGCCGCCAAAATAGCGCGTAACGACAACGACAGTATCTTTTAGACCTCGTTTTTTTAATACCTCTAACATAGGTACACCAGCTGTGCCACTTGGTTCACCGTCATCGTTTGCTTTTTGAATTTGATCTTGTTCGCCGATTAAATATGCGGAACAATTATGTGTTGCATTCCAATGCTGTTTTTTTATTTTTTGTATAAATGCTTGAGCTTCCTCTTCCGTTGTGGCGCGACTCACATAGCAAATGAATCTTGATTTTTGAATGACAATTTCGTGCTCGCCGTAGCCTTTAATTGTTAAATATTGTAATAACAATGGTATACGCCCCTATCTTTCAAAATGACTAGTACTTTACATTTTAAAAGCGAGCGTTTTTATATTCAAACATTTTTTACAAATATGTTGAAATTTTTGGTGAGTATTTGATCTTTTTGTTGTAATTTGTCGAGCGGGTGATTGTAGTTTCTAACCGGCATTTTTATGTATGGATGCACCTTTTCTAGTTTTCGTGTAAAATTAGGGGATAAAAATTTTTTATAAGGCAGGTACGAAAATGAAAACAGCTATTGTTACCGATAGTACAGCATATATACCGAAGCATATTCGTGATGAACTCAATATATATATGATTCCATTAAACGTTGTGTTTGGAACGGAATCTTATCAAGAAGAGGCTGAAGTTTCAGCAAATGATTTTTATGTAAAAGTACGTGAACAAGAAGATCTTCCGAAAACTTCGCAACCAGCAATTGGAAAGTTTTTAGAGCTATATGAAGAGTTATCTAAAGAATATGATGCAGTTATTAGTATTCACCTTTCCAGTGGAATTAGTGGTACATACCAAACAGCGACGACAGCTGGACAGATGGTAGATGGTATTGATGTATATACGTACGACTCTGAAATTAGTTGTGAAGTACAAGGATTTTACGTGCGTGAAGGGGCGAAATTAGTAAGTGAAGGGAAAGCCCCAGAAGAGATTATCGCTCGCTTTGATGAAATGAAGCAAACGATGGATGCTTATTTTGTAGTGGATGATTTACATCATTTACAACGTGGTGGAAGATTAAATAGCGCGCAAGCTTTCATCGGTA
The DNA here is from genome assembly GCF_042728695.1 of Bacillus sp. NPDC060175. Classification (NCBI taxonomy): domain Bacteria; kingdom Bacillati; phylum Bacillota; class Bacilli; order Caryophanales; family Bacillaceae; genus Bacillus; species Bacillus sp. NPDC060175. The sequence continues at coordinate 142,564 of NZ_JBHWYR010000003.1, read as the reverse complement.
GTTTGTTACAAGTAAAACCAGTATTATACTTTAGAGATAAGGTAATTATTCCATTCGAAAAAATTCGTACGCGTAAAAAAGCGTTAAAGCGTATCGTTGAAATCTTTGATGAGCAGGCAAATAAAGGTGTGCCTATGGAAGCTGTTATTATTCATGCGAATCGTGAAGAGGAAGCTAATGAATGGAAACAAGAATTAGAAGAGATATACCCTCATGTTACAATTCGCACGAGTTATTTCGGAGCTGTAATTGGGACGCATTTAGGTGAAGGTGCGCTTGGTTTAGGCTGGTATACGAAGTGATAAAGATATAAAAGCTCTCTTACTTGAAGAGGGTTTTTTTACGGATATTTTACGTAGATTTGACAAGTTAATATTTGGGAATGGTAAAATGTACGTAAAATTAAATAATGAGGAAAGTTTTATTACTTACTTTTTACAAGAAACTATTTTATAATAGAAGAGAGGTGAAACATATGGAGCATAATTCTTGTTTATGTCCAAAGTTTGAGTCAGCTTTTACAATGCTTAGTAAGAAATGGACTGGCTTAATTATTAAATCTTTGCTTGAAGAGCCGAAACGTTTTAGAGAAATCGCAGATATTATACCGAATATGAGCGATCGTATGTTGTCAGAACGTTTAAAGGAATTAGAAGGTGAAGGCATTGTAACTCGTAGTGTTTACCCAGAAGTACCAGTTAGAATCGAGTACGGTGTAACTGATAAAGGGAAAGCGTTAGAAAGTGTTATGGATGAGGTCCAAAATTGGGCTGAGAAATGGATGAAGTAACGTTTCTATCTCATTCATATTGGAGTATTTTCAAAACGTAAGGGATTCCCTTACGTTTTTTTCAATTCTATAAAAAACGGCATAAGGCTCTTGAAATTCTACATATATATACAAATTTAGATATACTTTGCTATAGAGATAAATGTAATATTACATTTATTTTACAAAACCGTAACATTAGCAAAAAAACTCCCGAATTATGGTATAAATTTTAATAGGTTATATACGGAAAATGAAAAAAGAAAGCGGTGTAAAAAATAAAATGAAAAAGCTAAAAATGGCATCTTGCGCATTAGTTGCAGGGTTAATGTTTTCAGGGCTAACACCAAATGTATTTGCAGAAGATAAAATTTCTGACGTGAAATCACAAATTAACACACAAAATGATACTTTACATAAACAACAACAAGAACGTGATGAATTACAAAAACAAATGAATGACTTAAACAAAACAATCCAAGGTTTGGATAAGTCTGTTCAAGAGAACGCTTCAAAACTTGATGAAACAACAAAAAAAGTTTCTGATACTGAGCAATTAATCGAAAATAAAAATAAAGATATTGCAGAACTACAAACAAAGATCGCAAAACGTGAAGAGTTATTAAGAAAACGTTTAGTTGCACTACAAGAACAACCGAACACGAACATTGTAACAGAAGTTCTTGTAAACTCTAAAAACGTTGCAGATTTAGTTGATCGTTTAGCTTCTGTGTCTAAAATTATGGAATCTGACGAAGATATCATGAAAACTCAACAAGAAGATCAAACGAACGTGAAAAAAGATGTTGAGACAGTAAAAGAAAAACAAAAAGAATTAAAAGAAGCACAATCTCAAATTGAAACTGCTAAGAAAGAACTTGACGTTGAAAAAGAGAAAAAAGCAACAGCAGTAAACGATTTAAGCGGTAAAATGGATACAGTTGTAACTACAATGACAAGTACGGAAGGTCAATTGAAGGATCTTGAGAAACAAGCACTGCAATTACAACGTATTGCGGAAGAAGAGGCGCAAGCAAAAGCAGCACAAGAAGCTGCTGCTCAAAAACAAGCAGAACAAGCTGCTAAAGAAGTACAGGCACAACAAGCTGCACCAGCGCAAGCGCCTGCAGAGCAAGCTGCTCCAGCAAACAATGCTGGACAAGCTCAAAAAGAAGAGCCTAAAAAAGAAGAACCTAAAAAAGAAAAGCCAGCACCAGCTCCAACTCCAACTCCGGATATTGGCGTAATTGGTAAAGCAAAACAATACTTAGGTATGCCTTATGTTTGGGCAAGTGCATCTCCATCAAACGGTGGTTTTGACTGTAGTGGATTCATTTCTTACATCTTTGGTGTAGGACGTCAAGATGTTAATGGATATTGGAATTCAGTTTCTAAAGTAAGTAGCCCACAGCCTGGAGATTTAGTATTCTTCCAAGGTACTTATAAAGCAGGTCCGTCTCACATCGGTATTTATGTTGGGAATGGACAAATGATTCATGCGAGTGATAAAGGGATTGCGTACGGTGATATTAACAGTTCGTACAACCAAAAACATTTCTTAGGATACGGTAGATTCTAGGATTTATAATTGAATAAAAAATGTGTATAAAGTCGATAGCTTACTATTTTATAAGTAGGTTATCGGCTTTTTTGAGTTTTTACGAGATAAAGAGAAGGATTTATAGTAGTGCTGGAGGTGGCTATTGATGATGTTAGCTGGTAGACAGTTACTGTTAGAAGAACTTTCTTCAGATTTGCAGGATAATTTGGATCATTTGAAAAAGAATCGAGACGTCATTTGTGTACAAGGGATAAGTAAGAAAGCTTCAAAATATATGTGCCAGCGCTGCGGAAATATAGAGCAGCGACTATTTGCATCATTTCTATGCAAAAGGTGCAATAAAGTATGTACGTATTGCCGGAAATGTATAACGATGGGCAGGGTAAGTGAATGTGCTGTACTTGTTCGCGGGATTGCTGAAATAAGCGGAGAAAATTATTGGAATCCGTTACAGTGGGAAGGCGTTTTGTCTGCTGGTCAGGAGTTAGCTGCGCAAAGTGTCGTTGATGCTGTTAAGCAGAAAGAATCATTTTTTATTTGGGCGGTGTGCGGGGCTGGAAAAACAGAAATGTTGTTTCGCGGAATTGCAGAGGCACTACAAAAGGGAGAGAGAGTTTGTATTGCAACGCCGAGAACGGACGTTGTACTTGAATTAGCACCAAGATTACAAGAAGTGTTTCCAAATATAAATGTAGCTGCTTTATACGGAGGGAGTTTAGACCGAGAAAAAGATGCGGCGTTAATCGTTGCAACTACACATCAATTGTTACGTTATTATAGGGCGTTCCATGTCATGATTGTAGATGAGATAGATGCTTTTCCGTATCATGCAGATAAGATGTTGCAGTATGCAGTAAACGAAGCGATGAAAGAGAAGGCAGCACGTATTTATTTAACTGCAACTCCAGATGAAAAGTGGAAGCGTAAGTTGCGAAGTGGTAAGCAAAAAGGGGTTATTATTTCAGGGCGATACCATCGTCATCCATTGCCAGTTCCGATATTTCGGTGGTGCGGAAATTGGAAAAAGGGTCTTATACGTAAAAAAATTCCTCGTGCTTTATTACAATGGTTAAATCTGTACTTATCGAAACGATACCCCATTTTTCTATTTGTTCCTCATGTGCGATATGTAGAAGAAATTAGCCAGTTATTAAAATCATTAAACAATCAAATTGACGGTGTGCATGCAGAAGATCCAGCGAGGAAAGAGAAGGTAGCAGCTTTTAGAAAAGGAGAAATCCCTTTATTAGTTACAACGACGATTTTGGAACGAGGAGTAACTGTGAAAAATTTACAAGTTGCAGTTTTAGGAGCTGAGGAAGAAATATTTTCAGAAAGTGCTCTCGTTCAAATTGCAGGGCGTGCTGGCAGAAGCTCTGATGAACCGCATGGAGATGTTATCTATTTTCATTATGGAAAGACAGAGGCGATGGTGCGTGCGAAAAAACATATTCAAAGTATGAATAAGAATGCTAAAGAACAAGGATTGATAGATTGATGCATTGTCTACTTTGTGATGAGTATATTTCATATGCGATTAGTTGGTACACTTTTTTTGTTAAGCTTCATAAAAAGTATATATGTGATAGATGTGAACAAAAACTTTCCTATATTATAGGAGATATTTGCAAGGAGTGTGGTCGGCCTTTAGAACTTGTACCAGCTGAATATAAAAACGGGGATATTTGTATGGACTGCATAAGGTGGACGAACGAGCAGGGGTTTCCGTCTCTCATAAATCGTTCGTTGCATGTGTATGATGAAGGGATGAAAGAAATATTAGCACAGTTTAAATTTCGAGGAGATGCTGAATTAGTGCATATTTTTCATCAGCCTTTTCGAAGTCTTTTTCAAAAATATTTTGCGAATGTTTCAGTTGCCATTCCGGTTCCTCTTAGTGAAGAGCGAGAATACGAGCGTGGTTTTAATCAAGCGGAGTTACTAGCTTCTTGTTTGCCTATCAAAATGTTTTGTACATCATTAAGAAGAATAGAAACAGAAAAACAAAGTAAGAAGAAGCGTAAAGAAAGGATATCGGGAGTTAATCCTTTTTATTTTCAGGGAGAAGAGATGTTTCATGAGCAACATGTTTTAATCGTGGATGATGTGTATACGACAGGAATTACTGTTAGGCAAATTGGAAGCCTTTTGTATGATCGAGGAGCGAGAGATGTTTCTTGTTTGACGCTTTGTAGAGGTTAATATGTGAATGTCGAAAGGAGTAATAAAAAGACGACAGGTCTTCTTTGACTTACAGTCTTGTCATTCGCTATAGTCAGAATATGGGGTGAATGCCCAGATTTTAAGAGTGAAGGGAATGGAATGAACATGCAAGGACGAGTAAAATGGTTCAATGCAGAAAAGGGATTTGGGTTTATTGAGCGTGAAGATGGTGACGATGTGTTTGTTCATTTTTCTGCTATTCAACAAGATGGGTATAGGTCGTTAGAAGAAGGTCAACAAGTGGAGTTTGATATTGTTGATGGAGCACGTGGGCCACAAGCGGCTAATGTTGTGAAACTGTAAAAATTAAGTTTTTGGAAAAGATAGAGCTGTATTTTTAGCAGCATTATATAGATGGCGAAAGCTCTTGCTCGTAACAAGGGCTTTTTTGTTTTGGAGGAGTTGTCAAAAAGTTGTTTCTTTTCTGTAACTAATTGTCCACAGTTACAGTCGTTATTCACGATGGTAATAGGATAAAATAAAGATAGAAACGATGCATCTTTTCATTTCAACAAAAAACGATAAAAAAATCGCAATTCCACTAATTTTTTTAAAAAAGTTAGAAGGAGTTTTTAAGCCAATGTCGAAATTATAGTACATAGGCTTGAAAGGAGGAATTCATCTATGAAATTCAACATTCGTGGTGAAAATATTGAAGTAACTCCAGCATTAAAGGAATATGTAGAGAAAAAACTAAGTAAATTAGAGCGTTATTTTGATACATTCCCAGAGATTAAAGTTAATTTAAAGGTATACTCTGACAAGCAACGTATCGAGGTGACAATTCCATTTACAGATTTATTACTTCGTGCAGAAGAAACAAATAGCGATATGTACGCTGCGATTGATTTAGTAGTTGATAAAATTGAGCGACAAATTCGTAAACATAAAACAAAAGTAAACCGTAAATTACGTGAAAAGGGTTCTGTGAAAACTAACTTTATCCTTCCAGAAGCAGTAGCTGTTCTGGATGCGGTAGAAGAGGATGAATTAGAACTTGTACGTACAAAACGATTCGATTTAAAACCGATGGACGTTGAAGAAGCGATCTTACAAATGGATATGCTAGGACATAGTTTCTTCGTCTTCACAAATGCTGATACAAATGAAACTAATGTTGTATATGGCCGTAAAGACGGGAAATATGGTTTAATCGAAACAAAATAATAATTCGAAAGCGCAGCCGGAAGAGGCTGCGCTTTTTTATATATTTTTATTTTTGTATTTCTTAATGGGATTTAGAAGTCATGTCTTGTTACTGTCAATTGTATTACAATTCCAAAAGGATCTCGAACAATGGCATAACCAGGGCTGAAGGAGTTTTTTTCAAAAGTTGTTAAAATATGAACTTCTTCATGTTGAATTAGATTGTGATAGAGTGCTTCAATGGTTTGGAAATCTTTAGATTGAATGCATAATGATGAGCTATTACTTAATTGCCAAGGACGTGTGGAATCCACTGCCTGTTCTGCAATCATAATTTTATTAGCGCCAATTTGTAAAACAGAATGGGTAATATAATGTTCTTGGCTTTCTTTATACGTGAAATTCGGATCTATTTCTTTCATTTCTTTATAATTCTTTTTAAATAAAACTTTTGCGCCTAAATACTGTTCGTAAAATGCAATTGCTTTAGCACCTTGCCCATTTAATGATAAAAAAGGGATTACTTCAAAGTTCATTGTATTGCCTCCTTCATATATGTTTACACTTATTATTATACAAATATAAGGTGCCAGCATATGGCACCTATAGGGAGAATTTATGAAAAAAGTTGAACGTTTAAATCAGATGCTACGTTTTATTAATCAAAAACAAATATTCACATTGAAAGATTTAATGGATGAATTTCAAATTTCAAAAAGGACAGCTTTACGTGATATTACATCATTAGAGGAAATGGGTGTCCCTCTTTTTGCAGAGTATGGTCGGTATGGAGGTTATCGTTTAATCAAAACGATGACATTACCACCGATTTCATTTACAAATCATGAAGTTTTTGCACTTTATTTTGCAATGCAAGCACTAAGTAGTTTTGTAAGTATTCCCTTTCAAATCTCGTTTCGTTCCATTAATAAGAAATTTTTAGATAGTGTTTCGTCAAAACAACGTGAGCAAATTGAAAACTTGCAAAAAAGAGTGTCCTTTTTTCATTTGGAACAAGCACATGAATGTGGTTATCTAGAAGAGATTTTGTTAGCTGCTGTTCAAAATAGGGCTTTAACTATAAACTATGTAACGCCGAAACAAACGACAATGCGCCGTATTCAGCCGATTTCGATTTATGCAATGAAAGGTTATTGGTATTGCCAGGCTTACGATTTAGATAAATCGGCTTATCGAGTGTTTCGCTGTGATCGTATTAGGTCGTTAGAAATGGTAGGTGCTCAGGATAGTCTGGATTTGGAAAACATAAATATACATAACGCACATAGTCTTTGGAAGGCAACTGAACAAGCTATTCAATTTAAATGCTCAATTACTGCGAGGGGGATAGAGATATTCAAGCAACAACAATATCCTTCGATGAAATTATGGGAAGAACACGAAGATACATACTTAATAGGAACTTATGAGCCTGCTGAAATCAACTTTATCATCTCGTATCTAGCTAGTTTTGGTAAAACTATAAAAATAATTGAGCCATCTTCTTTAAAAGAGAACTTGAAAGAACACTACTTAGATTTAATACAAAATTTGTAATATGAATTTGAAATATTAGTTTGTTGGAACAAATTAAATGAAAAATTTTTCTGAATCTACGGCTCGAGATTTGGACGATTGTTGTCATAGTTATAAGACAAGTGTTACAATTATCATTAGGTTTATACATTTTAGTTTTTTTAATTAGGAGAAAAATTGGCATAACATAAATTTGATTTTTATAACGACTGATTGTAAAGAGAAAAAGAAAGCAATCGGAAGTTTTATTTTAATAAAAGAGGAGCGTATTTCCTATGATCGGTATTTTAAAAAAGGTATTTGATGTCAACCAACGCCAAATTAAACGTATGCAGAAGACAGTGGAGCAAATTGATGCATTAGAATCATCTATTAAGCCGCTAACTGATGAACAATTAAAAGGAAAGACGATTGAATTTAAAGAACGTCTGACAAAAGGTGAGACAGTAGATGATCTACTTCCTGAAGCTTTTGCTGTTGTTCGTGAAGCAGCAAATCGTGTTCTTGGAATGCGTCCATATGGCGTACAGCTAATGGGTGGTATCGCCTTACATGAAGGAAATATCTCTGAGATGAAAACAGGTGAAGGTAAAACGTTAACATCTACTTTACCTGTATATTTAAACGCATTAACAGGAAAAGGTGTTCACGTTGTTACAGTCAATGAATACTTAGCACAACGTGATGCAAGTGAAATGGGACAACTTCATGAGTTCCTTGGCCTAACTGTAGGGATTAACTTAAATAGTATGTCACGTGAAGAGAAACAAGCTGCTTATGCTGCTGATATTACGTATAGCACAAATAACGAGCTTGGATTCGATTACTTACGTGACAATATGGTGTTATATAGAGAGCAGTGCGTTCAGCGTCCACTTAATTTTGCTATCATCGATGAAGTCGATTCTATTTTAGTCGATGAAGCACGTACGCCGCTTATTATTTCTGGACAAGCTCAAAAATCAACAGAGCTATACATGTTTGCAAATGCATTCGTTCGTACATTAGAAAATGAAAAAGAGTATTCATTTGATGTGAAAACGAAAAATGTAATGTTAACTGAAGATGGTATTACGAAAGCAGAGAAAGCTTTCCACATTGAAAACTTATTTGATTTAAAACATGTAGCACTTCTTCACCATATTAATCAGGGGCTTCGTGCACACGTTGTTATGCACCTTGATACAGATTATGTTGTACAAGAAGGCGAAATCGTAATCGTAGACCAATTCACTGGTCGTCTTATGAAAGGTCGTCGTTATAGCGAAGGTTTACACCAAGCTATTGAAGCAAAAGAAGGCGTAGAAATTCAAAATGAAAGTATGACGCTTGCAACAATTACGTTCCAGAACTACTTCCGTATGTACGAAAAATTATCTGGTATGACTGGTACAGCGAAAACGGAAGAAGAAGAATTCCGTAGTATTTACAATATGAATGTTATCGTAATTCCAACGAATAAAGATATTATTCGTGATGACCGTGCTGATTTAATCTTCAAATCAATGGAAGGTAAATTCAATGCAGTTGTTGAGGATATTGTAACTCGTCATAAACAAGGGCAACCTATTCTTGTTGGTACAGTTGCAATTGAAACGTCAGAGCTTATTTCAAAAATGTTAACACGTAAAGGTGTACGTCATAATATCTTAAACGCAAAAAACCATGCGCGTGAAGCAGATATCATTGCAGAAGCTGGTATGAAAGGCGCTGTAACAATTGCGACGAATATGGCTGGTCGTGGTACGGATATTAAGTTAGGCGACGATATTAGAAACGTTGGCCTAGCAGTTATCGGTACAGAGCGTCACGAAAGTCGTCGTATTGATAATCAGTTACGTGGTCGTTCTGGTCGTCAAGGGGACCCTGGTGTAACACAGTTCTACTTATCAATGGAAGATGAACTAATGCGCCGCTTCGGTTCTGACAATATGAAAGCGATGATGGATCGCCTTGGTATGGATGATTCACAACCAATCGAAAGTAAAATGGTTTCTCGTGCGGTAGAATCTGCACAAAAACGTGTGGAAGGAAATAACTATGATGCACGTAAGCAGCTATTGCAATACGACGATGTACTTCGTCAACAACGTGAAGTAATTTATAAACAGCGTCAAGAAGTAATGGATTCAGAGAACTTACGCAGTATTATTGAAGGTATGATGAAATCTACGATAGAACGTGCTGTTGCACTTCATACGCAAGAAGAAATCGAAGAAGATTGGAACATTAAAGGTCTTGTCGATTACTTAAATACAAACCTTCTTGAAGAAGGAGATGTAAAAGAAGAAGAGTTACGTCGCCTTGCTCCAGAAGAAATGAGCGAATCAATTATCGCGAAATTAGTAGAGCGTTATAACGAAAGAGAGAAACTTCTACCTGAAGAGCAGACGCGTGAATTCGAAAAGGTTGTTGTATTCCGTGTTGTAGATACGAAATGGACAGATCATATCGATGCAATGGATCATCTTCGTGAAGGTATTCATTTACGTGCTTACGGACAAATCGATCCACTTCGTGAATACCAAATGGAAGGATTCGCAATGTTCGAGTCGATGATCGCTTCTATTGAAGAGGAAATCTCTCGTTACATTATGAAAGCTGAAATTGAGCAAAACTTAGAGCGTCAAGAAGTTGTTCAAGGTGAAGCTGTTCATCCATCAAGCGATGGCGAGGACGCGAAGAAAAAACCGGTTGTAAAAGGTGACCAAATGGGACGCAACGATTTATGTAAATGCGGTAGTGGCAAGAAATATAAAAACTGTTGTGGCATTGGGCAGTAATAGGGAACTGTAGTTCAGGCTGCTTTGCAAACTTTTACATCAAAAATGTATAATGAAAAGGTTTAAACTCTCTCCGTAATAAGCGGAGAGAGTTTCCCTTGTTTTCATATGAAAGTAACAGCAATTACATAGAGGTGAAGGAAATGGAATTAGTAGAAATTAGGCAAGAATTAGAAAAAATGGCTAAGAGATTAGCGGCTTTTAGGGGGTCTCTTTGACCTCCCTACTAAGGAAAAACAAATTGCAGAATTAGAAGAAACGATGATGGGCGCTGGATTTTGGGATGACCAACAAGGCGCACAAGCTGTAATTAATGAAGCGAATGCGCTGAAAGATATGGTTGGAAGGTTCCGTCAGTTGGATGAGACGTTCGAAAACTTAGAAATGACGCATGACCTACTTAAAGAAGAGTATGATGAAGATTTACATGAAGAATTAGAATCTGAAGTGAAAACTTTAATTCAAGAAATGAATGAGTACGAGCTTCAGTTACTATTAAGCGATCCTTATGATAAAAATAACGCTATTTTAGAATTACACCCAGGTGCAGGTGGAACAGAGTCACAAGACTGGGGTTCTATGTTATTACGTATGTACACACGCTGGGCTGAAAAACGTGGATTTAAAGTAGAAACAGTTGACTACTTACCGGGCGATGAAGCTGGTATTAAGAGTGTTACATTATTAATTAAAGGTCATAACGCTTACGGTTACTTGAAAGCGGAGAAAGGTGTACATCGTCTTGTACGCATTTCACCGTTCGATTCTTCAGGTCGTCGTCATACATCGTTCGTATCTTGTGAAGTTGTACCTGAATTCAATGATGAAGTTGAAATTGAAGTGCGTACAGAAGATTTGAAAATAGATACGTATCGCGCAAGTGGTGCAGGCGGACAGCACGTTAATACGACAGATTCAGCAGTTCGTATAACGCATCTACCAACAAACACGGTTGTAACATGTCAGTCAGAGCGTTCTCAAATTAAAAACCGTGAACATGCGATGAAAATGCTGAAAGCGAAATTATATCAAAAGAAATTAGAAGAACAACAAGCACAATTAGATGAGATCCGCGGAGAGCAAAAAGAAATTGGATGGGGCAGCCAAATCCGTTCTTACGTATTCCATCCGTACTCTCTTGTGAAAGACCATCGTACAAATACAGAAATTGGTAACGTACAAGCAGTTATGGATGGGGAAATTAATCCGTTTATTGATGCGTATTTACGTTCTCGTATTTAATAAGAGAAAAAGCCAACAGAATTGTTGGCACATGTTGAGGTCCAAGAGGATATAAAGAGGCTTATCTTATTTATATTGATGAAATAAAGAGGAAGAGAAGTTGGAGGCGACAACTTCTCTTTTTGATGAGATTATATGTAGAATACAATGCCGTATATTGTTTTGTAAAAAGTAGAGAATAGTAAAACAGAGCGGTAATAGAGTAGTGCTTTATATAGGGATTTTCAGTTTTGGTTTGGAGAAAAAGGCTCTTTATAGAACTTTTTAAGGTGTTCACAGAATTGAAACAATTTATGAAAGCTTATTTTATTAGGCTTCTCACTATATTTGTAAAAAATATGAAATATACCTTAGTTTTTCTATATAAAGATAATGCTTATAATGAATATTGAATGTGTTATGAAAACTATTGCCTAGTTATGAATAAAAAGAATATCAACAATGGGGAGCGATAGAAGTGAAAAAGAAATTGTTGGCTATTACGCTGGGGACATCAGTCGTTTTTGCTTTAGGAGCATGTGGAAATAAAGAAGAGAGTAAGTCTTCGAATCAGTCTGCAAGTACAGATAGTGCAGAACAAATTTTCCAAAGAAGTTGTGCTGGTTGTCACGCGAAAGATTTAGCAGGAGCAACTGGACCTGATTTAAGAAAAGTAGGCAGTAAGTATGACGCTGCAGATATCGAAGAAATTATTAAAAAAGGTCGCGGCTCAATGTCACCTGGACTTATTCAAGGTGAAGACGCAAAAAAAGTAGCTGAATGGTTAGCGGAGCATAAATAAGAAACGTAATTAATAAACGAGCTGATTGTATAACTTGACCGAAAAGTGCTTCGAGTTAAGTAATTACATGAGCTCGTTTATCTTTTTTTAGGATGTAACATAACTGTAACAAAACTGTATCCGAATTGGAAACCGATTGATGTTACAATGGGGTTTGTAGAATTTTGATGAAATATATTACATAGAGTAGCGTTGCTAATAAAAAGCATGTATGGAAGCTACCTTCAACAAGAACGGTCGAGCGAAAATAGAGGTTTTTCTTTTATTTTCAAATGTACAGAAAAGTATTTCGAAAAAAATCATTAAGTATTGGGTGATAAATAATGATAAAAATGACGAATGTTTATAAGGAGTACCCAAATGGTATGAAAGCCATTGCTGGTCTCACAGTTAACATTAAACAAGGTGAATTCGTATACGTAGTTGGACCGAGTGGAGCCGGAAAATCTACATTTATTAAAATGATGTATCGTGAAGAGAAGCCATCTACAGGATCAATTAATGTAAATGGACTTGTAATTGAAACATTAGCAGAAAGAGATGTTCCATATTTCCGTCGTCAATTAGGCGTAATTTTCCAAGATTTTAAATTGCTACCTAAGTTAACGGTATATGAGAATGTTGCGTTTGCTTTAGAAGTAATTGAAGAAGAACCAGATGCGATTCGTGAACGTGTTACAGAAGTGTTAGGTCTTGTAGGTCTAGATGATCGTGCAGATGCACTTCCAAGCGAACTTTCAGGCGGAGAGCAACAACGTGTGGCGATTGCAAGAGCGATTGTAAATAGACCAAAGGTTGTAATTGCTGATGAGCCAACAGGTAACTTAGATATTGAAACAGCGCTTGATATTATGAGCATTTTTAAACGTATTAATGAGCGTGGTACAACGATTGTTATGGCGACACATAACGCAGATATCGTAAATACAATTCGTCATCGTGTAATTGCAATTGAAGGCGGAAGAATTGTTCGAGACGAGATTGAGGGAGGATACGGATATGAAGGCTAAAACCCTTAGTCGACATTTGCGAGAAGGTGTGAAAAATCTATCCCGTAACGGATGGATGACATTTGCTTCTGTAAGTGCAGTAACAGTTACGTTATTACTTGTAGGTGTCTTTTTGGCAGCGATTATGAATATGAACCATTTTGCGACGAAAGTAGAGCAAGATGTAGAAATTCGTGTGCATATTGATCCGGCAGCAAAAGAAGCTGATCAAAAGAAATTAGAAGAAGATATGAGTAAAATTGCGAAAGTAGATTCTATTAAATATTCTTCTAAAGAAGAAGAGTTGAAACGTTTAATTAAAAGCTTAGGCGATAGTGGAAAAACGTTCGAGTTATTTGAGCAAGATAATCCACTGAAAGATGTATTTGTTGTAAAGGCGAAAGAACCAACAGATACAGCGGCGATTGCGAAAAAGATTGAGAAAATGCAGTTTGTAAGTAATGTTCAATACGGTAAAGGTCAAGTTGAAAAATTATTTGATACTGTAAAAACTGGTCGTAACATCGGGATTGCGTTAATTGCTGGTCTTCTATTCACAGCGATGTTCTTAATCTCTAACACAATTAAAATTACAATTTATGCTCGTAGTACTGAGATTGAAATTATGAAACTTGTTGGTGCAACAAACTGGTTTATTCGTTGGCCGTTCTTGTTAGAGGGATTATTCCTAGGAGTATTAGGATCAATTATTCCAATTGGCCTAATTTTAGTTATATATAATTCATTGCAAGGTGTGTTTAATGAAAAACTTGGCGGAACAATTTTCGAGCTTCTACCATACAACCCATTCGTATTCCAATTAGCTGGTTTATTAGTGTTAATCGGTGCATTAATCGGTATGTGGGGAAGTGTAATGTCAATTCGTCGCTTCTTAAAAGTATAAAAAGTTGCAAACATAATTCGTACAAGCTTATCATATAGTAGAAATAGGTAAAGGCATCACACATCGTGTGATGCCTTTTGCTACACCACCTGTGTGTTCTGGAAAGGGGAATTCCGCATTGAAACGTAGAGTTGCAATTATTGGAATGGTTGTTGCATTTTTAATTGGTGCTGGCGGGATGTTTGGTGGTATGTACTGGTTTGGGATAAACCCAGCGTATGTAACGCAAACAGTATCGAATGGTAATGCTGGCATAGCGCAAGGGAATTTGGCAAAGATTAATGAGGCGTATGCACTAATTGATTCACGTTATGTGGAAGACGTGAAAGACGACAAGTTAGTCGAAGGTGCGATACAAGGAATGTTGTCTACGCTGAAGGACCCTTATTCCACGTATATGGATAAAGAAACGGCAAAACAGTTTAGTCAGTCACTAGATCCTGAACTTGAAGGGATTGGAGCTGAAGTAAACAAGACGGACGGTAAGCTTATTATCGTATCGCCAATTAAAGGTTCACCAGCAGAAAAAATAGGAATTAAACCGAATGACCAAATTTTATCTGTAGATGGAAATAGTGTGAAAGATTTATCACGTGAAGAAGCAGTATTAAAAATTCGTGGTAAAAAAGGAACGACTGTTGCAATTGAAATTAAGCGCGCAGGAGTGGCTGATCCGATAGAATTTAAAATTAAGCGTGAAAAGATTCCGATTTTCACTGTATTTAGTTCAGTAAAGCAAGAGAGCGGAAAAGACATCGGTTATATGCAAATTACTTCTTTCGCTGAAAATACTGCGAAAGAATTTAAGGATCAGTTAAAAGAGTTAGAGAAGAAACATATAGCAGGCTTAGTTATTGACGTACGTGGCAATCCTGGTGGCTATTTAAATAGTGTAGAAGACATACTAGGAGACATCATGACAGATAAAAAGCCAATGCTACAAGTAGAACAGCGAAATGGTGAGAAGAAGAAATTCTCTACGGAACTGAAAGAAAGAAAGTCATATCCAATTTCAGTATTAATTGATAATGGAAGTGCTTCTGCTTCAGAGATTTTAGCGGGTGCGCTAAAAGAGGGAGAAGGATACGATTTAATTGGTGAAAAAACGTTTGGTAAAGGTACTGTCCAACAAGCTGTTCCATTTAAAGATGGTAGCAATATTAAATTAACAATGTTTAAATGGTTAACACCAGATGGCAATTGGATTCATAAAAAAGGAATCGCGCCAACTGTAGAAGTGAAGCAACCAGCTTATTATCATGCGACACCAATTCAAATTGAAAAGACACTTTCATACAATTCAAATGATGTACAAGTAAAACATGCGCAAGAAATGCTTAAGAGCTTAGGATATGTACCAGGACGTGAAGATGGATACTTTAGCAAAGAGACAGAATCAGCACTAAAAGCATTCCAAAATGCGAATGAGATGGAAGCAACAGGACAACTCGATAAAAAGACAGCTGAAGCGCTTCAAACTAAAATTATTGAAAAAATCCGTTCTGGAGAAAATGATTTACAATTACAGACGGCATTGAAATTAATAGCGAAATAAGAAAGAATACAGGCACTTTGATGCCTGTATTTTTTATGTGTTAAACAAACATTTCTTTAGTTATGATAAGATAAAAAGAAAAAATGATATAAATGGTGGTGAATGAATTCGTGGAGGCATGGCTTTTTGAAATACTACGAGCAGTTGGACGTTTTTTCTTACACCCTGCTGTCTATGTATTTTTAATTAGTAGTATCTTCGTTGGATACTTACGTATATTACGAGAACGAAAAGATTTTTCTTTTAAAGTATATGATATTTGGTTTGAACTACGAACAACTCTATTTGCAGGTATTGGGTACGGATTAATCGTATCTATTATTACGATTGGACTCGGGCTTGTTGTTTCAAAAGCGAGTTTATGGGCAATTTTACTTTGGACGTTATTATTTGGATTAACTGCTATGTATCGATATTTATCTGTAGCTTATACTTTCGGAATCGCTATTGCACTCGTGTTGTTATCGTCTAAGATGCCAGTTTCCTTCTTACAGCTTGGAGAAGGTGAAGAGGATACGATTGTATCCCTTGCTATTTTACTAGGCGTTATGCTCGTTGTAGAGGGGTTATTAATCTCTAAAAATGCAGTGCGATATTCTACGCCGAAAATTAAAAAGGGTAAGCGTGGTTTGAGAATTGGACTACATGAATCAAATCGTTTATGGCTTGTGCCAGTATTTATTCTTATACCAGGAGACGCGGTGACAGGATTCATTTCTTGGTGGCCTGTCGTTTCAATAGGTTCGACTACATATTCTTTATTCCTTGTTCCATTTTTAATTGGATTTATGAGAAAGATTAGAAGTTATGAGCCGACGGAAGCTTTATTATTTACAGGAAGACGTGTTTATGGATTAGCAGGACTCGTACTCGTTTTAGGTGTCGCAAGTTACTGGTGGCACGTACTCGCAATTATCGCGATGGGAGTCGCAATGCTTGGGCGCTTTACAATCTCGATGCAAGAGAAAATTGCAGACGAGAAAAGACCAGCATACTTTGCCGCACGTAATGATGGACTTGTTGTGTTAGATACAATTCCGAATACAATTGGGGCGGAAATGAATTTAAAGCCTGGAGAAGTTATTACGAAAGTAAATGGAATCATTCCAAGAAGTACCGAAGATTTTTATGACGCGCTTCAAACGAAGACGACAGGAGCATTTTGTAAATTAGAAGTAGTAGATACAAATGGTGAGCTTCGTCTTGCTCAAACAGCATTATACGCCGGAGGACATCATGAATTAGGCGTTGTGTTTGTCCAGCAAGAGCATGAGTGGGATTCGGAAGCGATGTAAAATAAAATGGAAACCTTCATCAAACACAGATGAAGGTTTTTTTAGTTTCATAGACGGATAACTTGAATAATTATTTGATAATGGTTATCATTTAGGGAGTCTTTTAATTTGGAAAAGGGAGGAAAAATATGCTACGTAAATTTTTTTCTTACTATAAACCGTACAAAGGTTTATTTATACTCGACTTTTCTTGCGCGGTTATCGCAGGATTACTCGAACTTGGCTTCCCGCTTATCGTAAATCAATTTATTGATAAGTTATTGCCAGGGCAAAACTGGACGCTTATTTTATGGGCTTGTTTCGGTTTGTTCGTAGTTTATGTGTTAAATGCAGGTTTGCAATACGTTGTTACATATTGGGGACATATGCTTGGTATTAACATTGAAACTGATATGAGACAGAAATTATTTGATCACATTCAAAAGCTATCATTCAGATTTTTTGATAATAATAAAACAGGTCATTTAATTTCACGTCTTACAAACGATTTAATGGAAATTGGGGAAATTGCTCACCATGGACCAGAAGATTTATTCATTGCCATTATGACTTTAGTCGGAGCATTTTCATTTATGATGATGATTAACTGGAAGTTAGCACTTCTAACATTCTTCGTAATTCCATTCTTATTATGGTTGGCACTTTACTTCAATAAAAAAATGACAGGTACGTTTAGACGTTTATTCTCAGACGTTGCTGATTTCAATGCATGTATCGAGAACAATGTTGGTGGTATCCGCGTTGTACAAGCATTCGGAAATGAAAAGTTTGAGAAAGAGCAATTTGCTGTAAACAATGCTCGTTTCCGTACAACAAAATTAATGGCGTATAAAATTATGGCGTTAAATTCATCGATTAGTTATATGCTCATGCGCCTTGTAACACTCTTTGTATTAATATGTGGTACATGGTTCGTACTGCAAGGTGAATTAACGTACGGTGGATTTATTGGATTCGTTTTATTAACGAATATTTTCTTCCGCCCAATTGAAAAAATTAATGCGGTTATTGAAAGTTATCCGAAAGGAATCGCTGGTTTTAAAAGATATGTAGAACTTCTGGAAACAGAGCCGGATATTGTAGATTCTAAAGATGCAATCGAAGTTAAACATGTACACGGCGATATTCAATACAATAACATCACGTTCGGATATGAAAATAAAGAGCCGATTTTAAAAGATATTAATTTGAAAATACATGCAGGTGAAACAGTTGCTTTCGTTGGGCCATCAGGGGCAGGGAAAACAACACTATGTAGTTTGTTACCGCGTTTTTATGAACACTCATCCGGATCGATTCAAATTGATGGCATTGACACGAAAGAGATGACGTTATCGTCACTTCGTAAGCAAATCGGAATTGTGCAGCAAGATGTTTTCTTATTCTCAGGAACAATTCGTGAAAATATCGCTTACGGAAACTTAAAAGCTTCAGAAGCTGAAATTTGGCAGGCGGTAAAACGTGCCCAGTTGGAGGACTTAATTTACTTGCAACCAGACGGTTTAGAGACAGTTATTGGTGAGCGTGGTGTGAAACTTTCAGGAGGACAAAAGCAGCGTTTAGCAATTGCCCGTATGTTCTTGAAGAACCCGCCAATTTTAATTTTAGATGAAGCAACTTCTGCGCTAGACACAGAGACAGAACTTGCTATCCAAAAATCACTTGCTGAACTATCTGTCGGCCGTACAACATTAGTTATCGCTCACAGGCTTGCAACTATTAAAAATGCAGATCGTATCGTCGTTGTAAATAAAGAAGGTATTGCAGAACAAGGTTCACATGAGGAACTAATTGAGCAAGGCGGAGGATATAGCAGGTTATATGAAGCGCAGTTTAGTTCCTAAATATAATTTCTGCTGAATTAGTGCACCATAAGTGGGTAGAAATCTCATATGGGGGGCTCTAAAGTATGATTGTAACAACAACGTCTACAATTCAAGGAAGAGAAATTATTGAGTATATCGATATCGTGAATGGAGAAGCGATTATGGGTGCGAATATCGTTCGTGACCTTTTTGCCTCTGTCCGTGACGTTGTCGGCGGTCGTGCAGGTGCTTATGAAAGCAAATTAAAAGAAGCGCGCGACATTGCAATGGAAGAGATGAAAACTCTCGCAAGACAAAAAAATGCGAATGCCATCGTTGGTATCGACGTGGATTACGAAGTAGTTCGTGAAGGGATGCTAATGGTTGCGGTGAGCGGGACTGCTGTCCGTATATAAAGTGAAACTTTAATCAGTGGGAGGCATCCCCACTGGTTATCAGCCTTCACCAATCGAGCATTTACTGCCCACAAATAGCAAGATAAAGTGAAAAGCCGTGCTGGTGCACGGCTTTTTGTTATTGTGGTGTCTAATATTATCTTTATGTCGAAGCCGCGATATTTCTTGGGAAATGTGGAAGGTCCCGTCGATATATAGGGAAGACATTAGAGCGCTTCTTTACACCGCTGAATTTGAACTAATAATTTTTCATATTCTTGTTCAAGAAATGTGATGTCATCGTGATGATTGGGTATAGAAATCCGGCTGATGACTTCTGTTAATTTTGTTTGTAATCGCAATAATTCTTGTTCAGTAACGTTTACGGAAGCTTGGGTGGTTCTTTTGATGTATTGCTCGTAATTGCCATGGAATATTCGTGGTTCGCTCTCATCTACTTGTAGAATATGGTTTGCAACAGAACGAATAAAGGCACGGTCATGGCTAATGAAAAGTATAGTGCCGGGATACTCTTGTAACATGCTTTCTAATTCTTCTTGCGTTGCCAAGTCTAAATAGTTTGTCGGTTCGTCGAGCAGAAGCATATTATAGTTTCCTAAAAATACTTTTGCGAGTGCAACCTTCATGCGTTCTCCACCACTTAAGACGTACACAGGTTTATGAACATCTTCACGGCGGAATAGGAGCCTTGCAAGTATTGTTCGAACGAACGATTCTTTATAGTTTGTTTCTTCTAGAACGTTTTCTAAAATTGTTTTATCTGTTTTTAAAATAGATAATGTTTGTTCAAAGTATCCAATTTTACAACTTTTCGAAAGCTGAATGCCACGCTCGTTCGCGAGAAGCATTTTGAACAAAGTTGTTTTCCCGCTTCCGTTTGCCCCTAAAATAGCAAGCTTTGCCCCAGGGACAATTGTTCCATTCATATTTTTAAATAGTGTGCGATCCCCTATTTTCTTCGTTGTTTTATTAAACTGAACAACTGCTTTACTATGAATTGGTGTGTGGTATTGTACGTCAAACTGAGCTTGAGAAAAGTCCTTCGGTTTTTCTTTCTTTTCCAATTTTTCAAGGCGTGTTTCTAGTGCTTTCGCTACTTTACTAACATTTTCTTGCCCATGAGCCCCGCTGCACTTATAAAGTTTAGATTCAGATGAACTGAACCGTGTTGGGATTTTTGTCATGCTAGAAGCACGTTGCTTTCTTTGTGAAATTGACTGTTCTAACCGATTTTTTTCTTGTATATATTGATCATATTCTGCTTGCTTTTGTATTCGCTCACGTTCTTTTTGCTTTCGATAGTTTGAATAATTCCCTTTGTACTCTTGAATAGTACCGTCTTCAACTTCGATGATTTTTGTACATATGGCATCTAAAAGATCACGATCATGCGATATTAAAACAAGTGCACCGTTATAAGATAAAAGTGCCTTTTCTAATTGCTCTGTACCAAACATATCTAAGTGACTTGTTGGCTCATCAGCAAATAGAATGCCTGCATCTTGTTCGAGGGCATGGGCGATCTTTAGGCGCATTCGTTCACCGCCGCTCATTGAATTTGCGACGTTTGAAATATTCCATTTGCCTTTAGCTAGGGAAGAAGCGGTTTCCGGTATCCCCTCGCTAAGCTGTGGAATGATGGCGATAGAACTATGATGAGTTACTGTGCCTTTGTCAGCTTCTATTTCTTTACTTAATATTTGTAATAACGTAGATTTTCCAGCTCCGTTGGCTCCGACAATTCCTATACGATCGTTTGCTTGAATTTCTAGTGATGGTAACGTAAATATGGTGCGATCACCAAAGCTCTTTTCGATATTACGTGCGATTAAAATAGTCATAAAAAAACCTCCCTAGTTTCACTAGAGAGGATAAACGTCGCCCTTCAATGTAAAAATCGTACATAAATAAACGATTTTTTACATGATCGTCTTGAAAGAAAGTATCGACAAATGGACAGACTAATCCTCTGCTAGTTTTCATCATTTTTGTTCACTATTTGTGATGGATGAAATAAATAAGAGAATTAGAACTTCATTGGTCAAAGTACCTTCCTTTCATAATATTATTTTTATTGTATGCGCATACAAATGGATTTGTCAAACTTATTTCTGTGTGCTATTTTTGAATTTATTATTATACAATTGTGCTTTTGCCAGCGCCTCAGCATCGTTCTTGATTTCATCTAGTCCATTCGCATCCCCAATAATATACCCTCCAAATGATGAACCAACAAAATCAAAGATATATTGAAACTGGGCGATAAGCGGCAATGCTTTCAGTTTTGGACTGTCTCCGCCAACGATGACAACGTACATTTTTTTGCCTTTCATTTTTTCTTTGAAATGAAGAGATTTATCACGCAAGCTTTGTGACCAGCGATCAACGAAGTTCTTCATGTGGCCGCTCATTCCGTACCAGTATAGCGGTGTAGCGAAGATAATCGTGTCGTGCTCTAGCATGCGCTCAATTAATTGTTGATAGTCATCATTTACAGGTTGAAATCCTTCTACATCATGTCGCTGATCTATGATTGGATGGACAATATGATCACGCAAGTAAATTTGTTCTGTTTCAATCCCATCAATCACCATATGTGTTAAAGCTTCCGTATTTCCGTTTTGTCTTGAACTGCCATGTATAACAAACATGTAATCATCCCTTTTCATTTTCTTGTTTTAGGAGTGAAACGTGTTTTTGTAAATTCGTTTGAATGTTGGAAAGTAATGAGATTTGCCTTGTTACCTCATCAAGTTTGTCTTCGTAAAGTGCAAGGATACTACTACACGGATTTTCGTAGAGATTTGGCTCGATTTCGAGGCAACGTAGCATTCGTTCTGTTTCTTCTAAATTTAAGCCGATTTGCAAGTACATTTGAATCAGCTCTACTTTTTCGATTGCACTTTCATCAAAATCACGGTAGCCATTTGCTAGGCGTTTCGAAGGGAGTAATCCCTTTTCTTCATAATGTCTTAGTGCCCTTTCGCTAACCCCAGTTTCTTTTGATAACTCCCCAATTCGCAATGCGTTTCACTCCTTTTACATGTATTGTAAACCTTCACACTAATGTGAAGGTCAACTTTGTTTTTTCGCAAAAGAATCTACGTGTTTTAAAAAGACTTGAATAGCTTTAGACGGGATAAAATATTTGCCGCGCACGATGGAGAATGGACGGATTAGCTCTTCGTTCGGAACAGGGATGTGGAATATTTCTTGTGCCAACAGTTCTTTTCGAACAGTCCAATCTGACAGGATAGCGATGCCAAGACCGGCTGCAACGGCTTCCTTCACGCTTTGAATACTGCTAAATGTAAAGAAGCGTTTCATTTTTAAATGATGTTGGTGTATAAAGCGATCGCTATAGGCACGTGTGCCAGAGCCGCTCTCCCTTAATACCCAGACTTGGTCTTGCAATGTATTTTCGTTAATCCCCTTGATATGGAGCAATGGATGGTTTGGCGGGACGACGAGTTTCATTTCATCTTGCATAAAAGTTTCAACATCTACGTCAGCGTATACGACTTGGCCTTCCACTAAGCCGATATCAATTTGATTAGAGCGAAGGCTTTGCAAAACTTCTTCCGTATTTGAGATAAATGTATGAACTTCGACGTGCGGATTTTCATTGGCAAAGCGCGCAAGTATTTTCGGAAGTAAGTATTCGCCAATTGTAAAGCTAGCGCCAATGCGGAGCGTCCCTGTTACGACGTTATGTAGTTCGTTAATTTCTTGTTTTGCATCTTCATAAAGTGAAAGCATTTGCTTTGCATGTATGTATAATATGTTTCCAGCTTCTGTAACTTGGACGTGCTTGGGGGATCTCTGAATAAGTGTAGTCCCAAATTCATTTTCCAAGTTGCGAATGTGCATACTAACGCCGGGTTGTGAAAGGTTTAATAGTTCCGCAGCACGCGAAAAATGTTTTTGTTCAACGACAGTAACAAAGATTTTTAAAATGTCGACGTTCATTTGTTAGGCCCCTTTATTTTTGCTTTTATTTTATCATAAGTATTTCTGATGATAGGGATTCAATATTGATATTAAACTTATTATAAAAACTCTCTTATAATGTAACTAGAAAGAACATGCATGTTCCAATACGATTATTGGGGTGGTACAAAGTGGAACAAACACTTGTTATACAAAAGAAGAAGGGCTTTGGATTTTCACAAGGTATTGGGATTACGTTATTAATCGCAATTGCCGCGAAATATTTAGCAGAGCTTCCATTTTTAAATATTATGGGACAATTAGTAATCGCTATTCTAATCGGAATGGTTTGGCGCGCGGCAATCGGGATTCCTCAAGAAGCGATAGCGGGAACGAACTTTGCGAGTAAGAAGTTGCTTCGCTTTGGGATTATCTTACTTGGAATGCGGTTAAATCTTGTTGATATTGCGAAGGCGGGGCCGAAAGTATTGGTCATCGCAGCGGTTGTTATTACATTTACAATTTTCGTTGTATATGGACTAACGAAAGTATTTAAAGTAGAAAAGAAACTTGGAATTTTAACGGCATGCGGAACGGCGATTTGTGGTGCCGCTGCGGTCGTCGCAATTGCACCGCAAGTGAAAGCGAAGGATGAAGAAACGGCAGTTGGGGCAGCGATTATTGCAATTTTAGGTACAATATTTACACTTATTTATACGCTATTATACCCAGTGCTTGGCTTATCTCCGTACGGTTACGGTGTATTCTCGGGAGCGACGCTGCATGAAATTGCTCACGTAATTGCGGCTGCGGCGCCAGGCGGTAGCACCGCTGTAGACATCGCAGTTATTGTGAAATTAACGCGCGTAGCGATGCTTGTGCCAGTAGCGATTTTAATTGGATTATGGTTTGGTAAGAGCGAGGGAAGCAAGGAAAAAAAATCGTGGCGCGACCTTCCAATTCCTTGGTTCATCTTCGGATTTTTAGCAATGAGTGCGGTGCATTCGCTTGGAATTATCCCAGAAGTTGTTGCCGGATACATTGTAGTAATTGCGTACATGCTTATTGCAATGGCGATGGCAGGGCTAGGTTTAAATGTAGAGTTTAAAACGTTCCGCAAATTAGGAAGTAGGGCATTCGTCGCAGGGCTGATTGGCTCGGTTTGTCTATCGGTTCTTGGATATATTCTTGTATGGGCATTAGGATTCATGTAGTAGGAGGAAGAGGCTGTTCTCAAAGGTATTTGGGGACAGCTTTTTCTTATGCTTATAGTGCTACTGATGTCGGTATTTGTCGGTAAGTCGATATATTTAAAAAATCGCCGATATAAATTGAGTTGCGCTGATATATTTGGAGAATCGCTGATATAAATTAAGTTGCGCCGATATATTCGGAGAATCGCTGATATAAACTTAATTACTATCGTACTTTGTTAGAGAAGGCGTTCAGTGGAATGTTTTTCTAAAATTTGTAAAGATATCTTCACTTATGACTGGAAAATATTTATAATTAAAGTAAAGATATCTTTACTTTCGAAGGTGGAGCCTATGGGTGTGAAAAATAAAATTAAGGAATTACGAAAACAACATCATATAACGCAAATTGAAATGGCAAAGGCGATGCAAGTGACGCGGCAGACAATCGTGGCGATTGAGAACCACCACTATAACCCGAGTCTAGAGTTATCCCTAAAAATCGCCAAATATTTTGGAATGAAGGTAGAGGAAATATTTACGCTGGAGTAAGGGGAGAGAAAATGAACGATACTAAAAAGTTATTTATCGTTGCGACTTTTGGATTATTTTTGGGAGACATTGTAGTTCGTATTATGAATCCAGCTATACCAATTTTACCGCTCGTAGTTAGTAACGTTTTAGCAATTGTATTTCTGATATTGTATACGAATTACAAAAAGCGTAAGTACAAAAAAGAAGAACTTCCAGATATAGATGAGCGAGTAAATGAAAATGTAAAAAAGTATGTAAATGTCTCATTTATATTCGCGTTTATTTTACTTATAGTTTATATTGTTGCGAGCAAAGGAATAGGAAGGGCTGTTATACCGATTCCAGAAATATTTATTGTATGTAGTTTCTTATTTGCTGGTAGTCTCATCATAGGAGTAATGGCGGGAAAACGAGCATAGCGATAGGAGTAATGAAAAATGCAAGACGAGTTTGAGAGATTTCAGTCGAATAAAGCGTTTAAATATGTAGGAGTATTTTTAGTAATTAGTTTAGCGATATGGAGTTTGTATAATTTAATTGTTTACAGAAGTGCTGGCATGCCGTTTTTTTTATTTGTACTAGGGCAGTTTGTTTATTTCTTTGTGAACTATTGGCCGAAATGGAAATATAGAAATAGTAAAGAAGCTGATCGTGTATGAATAAGCATGATGTTATAAAGTTTATCGGTAGTTTATCGTTAGCAAGTTTGATCTTGAATGTGAGTTTAATGATTTTAAGTATTTCATGGGAAGCAATGTTTATATCGAATGTGGCGTTAGTTATTTTATATGGAATTTCGGAATATAGAGAGCAAAAGCACTTGAAAGAAGAGGGAGTACCATCGGTTGATGAGAGAGTTGTAAGTAAGATGAAGTCATATTTTACGATTTGTATTACAAGCTGCGTTTTTTTGTTCATTATGTATCTTTGTGTAAATAAGTATTTAGATAGGCAAGTAGTACATGTAAATGAGTTATTATATATTGCTATTTTTGGTTTACTAATGAGTATGGCATCGACGAGTGTGTTAGCAACAAGAAATAAATAGAAAAAGGGGAACTGGGATGGGATTATCGGTGTTATGTGTCGCTACGGCTATATTTGCACTTTTGTGGGGGATGCAAAACTTCTCGCGCAATCCAGGGCCAAGTGTATGTATTATGATTGGTGCTGTAGGTTTATCATACTATTTATTAATGTTAGCGGATTACCATAAAACAGCAACAAGTGTTGTTGTTGGGGCAATTATTTTATCTTGTGGACGTGCTATACAAAAGGGGTTACTTCCATAAAAGCTGTTTATACAAAAGGTATAAATAGCTTTTTGTATTTTTTTTACAAACTACTTGAAAGTTACGTTACGTCACCTTTTATAATGAAGGAGAAGAGGTGATGGAGTTGATTTCAATTCAAGAACTAACGAGGGAAACAGGGGTTACAGTAAGGACGTTACGTTATTATGATCAAATCGATTTATTAAAGCCGAGTGGAAAAACTGATGGGGGACATCGGTTATATAGCGAGAGAGATGTTGTTCGTTTGCAGCAAATTTTATTTTTAAAAGAAATGGGTTTTTCATTAAAAGAGATTACGAATATGTTAGTAAAAGGTGAACTTAATTTAAAAGACTCACTTGAAAAGCAACTTAGATTTGTACAGGAGGAACAAAAGAAATTCAATCGAATGGAGCGTGTTTTACAAGCCGTTGTTTATTCGGTAGATGTGGAGGGAGAACTGGATTGGAAAGTTATGTTTGAACTCATTCAGCTTTCGAAACAGTCGCCTCGCATACGTGAAATATTCCAAAATGAAGTTTTTTCTAAGGAAGAACAAAAGTTGCTTCACAATTTGCCAAATATGAGTGAGGAAGATCCGAATGTGTTAGAGTGGATAGATTTATTAAAGCAATTACGTAATTTTATGAAAGACGGTAAGGAAGCGGCAAGTGATGAGGTACAAGAGGCAACGAAGAAATTAATGCAGAAGTGTTTAGAGATGGCAAATGGTGATGAATCGTTTTTAGATAAGCTATGGGAAGTTAGAAAATCGAAGGATGATTCACAGAAAATGAGTATGTATCCAATTGAGGAAGAGCTTCTATTATATATGGATGAGGCTTTTCGTATATATGACGAAAGGGAGAGGGATAAATGAGTATACTCGCAGAATATCGTTGGTATTTTTTAATTGGGGCAGAGATTGTATTTTGGTTATCGGCTATCGGATTCTTTTTACTTCGTTATGGGTTCCGTTTGAAAAAGGCGAGTTTTATTATGGGGATTGTGCTACTCGTAAATGAAGTGTTTATTTTAACATTAGGGGTAGTCGATTATTATCAAACAGGAAAGTTCTCTAACTTTCAGATCATTACTGTCATTATTTTATTATATGCGGTCTTCTACGGGAAAAAGGATTTGAAGAAGCTTGATATATTTGTACAAAAATTAGTTGCGAAATGGAGGAATGAACCAGCGCCTATTATTGAAGAACAGGTAGAATTAACAGGTATGGCCTATGCAAAGCAGGAAATGAAAAATTGGGTATTACATCTTGTTTTATTCGTTGGTGTTCATATATTCTTTTTCTTCGCGTATGGATTTATTCCATTTGAACAATGGGGCAATTGGTTAGAGTCAGGAATCGTTTTAAATAAAGCTGCAAGTCGTGTGAGCCAAGTGTGGGCTATTATTCTTTTAGCGGATACTGCAATTTCATTTTCATATGTTATTTTTCCGAAGAAGGAGAAAGGGAAAAGAGATACTACTTTCATAAGATGAGAGTAGTTTTTTCTTGATAAAAGGTTCGGTGAAAGAGAGTATAGAACTTTTTAATTGTGTATACAAATAGTTTGAATAGGAGAGGATGACAATAGGAAAAAGAGCGAGTTTCATATGTGTTTTCTTCTTCAGTTTAGTAGCATGTTCACAATCTAGCAGTACAGTTGATGAGAAGGATGATATCATTGCGAAAAGGACAGGGATTTCTAATCTATACAAATTTGAAAAGTTTGTTTTGAACGTTGAACAAGGAAAAGTTGATGAAATAAGGATTGTAAATTATACACATGAAGGCGATCCGATCTTTCAAACGTTAGAACATAGTGGAAAAGAGATACGTCATATTTTAGATAATAGACGAGATGAATTAGCAGGTGATAATAAAGGTGTTCAGTCTGATAGTTGTAAAAGAATAGTCAAAGAAGTTCGTGAAGTGGATATAAGGTATAGGTTGATAGATTGTATGAATGAAGACGGACGAAATGGATATGATTTGTTAGATGAGCCATTAAAATAAATTAGAGAGAGGAAGGAAGTATGTACTCCTTCCTTTTTTATGTATATATTGTCGAAAATTTTACCGAATATCTGTTCGTTTTTTTAGGTTTTTTATGAGCATTCGTGGTAAAATAATAATACAGATTTTTTATGAGGAGGTCGGATTTCACTTGGAACATCAATTTGAAATTATCTCAGAGTATTCCCCGCAAGGTGATCAGCCGGGAGCGATAGAGAAGCTTGTAGAGGGAATTAATAGTGGAAAGAAAAAGCAAGTGTTGCTTGGAGCGACAGGAACGGGTAAGACATTTACGATTTCAAATGTCATTAAAGAGGTGCAGAAGCCAACGCTTGTAATGGCTCATAATAAAACGTTAGCAGGACAGTTATATAGTGAGCTGAAAGATTTCTTTCCTAACAATTCTGTGGAGTATTTTGTTAGTTATTACGATTATTATCAGCCGGAAGCGTACGTGCCACATACGGATACGTTTATTGAAAAAGATGCGCAAATTAACGATGAAATTGATAAATTACGCCACTCGGCAACGTCTTCCTTATTTGAACGAGATGATGTTATTATCGTTGCGAGTGTGTCGTGCATATACGGTTTAGGTTCTCCAGAAGAATACCGCGAGTTAGTTGTCTCACTTCGGGTTGGTATGGAAAAGGACCGCAATCAATTGCTTCGTGAACTTGTTGATGTACAGTATGGCCGTAATGATATTGATTTCAAGCGTGGTACATTCCGTGTGCGCGGAGATGTAGTTGAAATCTTCCCGGCATCACTTGATGAGCATTGTATTCGAATTGAATTTTTCGGGGATGAAATTGATCGTATTCGAGAAGTAAATGCATTAACGGGTGAAGTATTAGCAGAACGTGATCATGTAGCAATCTTCCCGGCATCTCACTTCGTTACACGTGAAGAAAAGCTGAAGGTCGCTATTGAAAATATAGAAAAAGAATTAGAAGCGCGTTTAAAAGAATTAAATGATAATGGTAAATTGTTAGAAGCGCAGCGTATAGAACAGCGAACACGTTATGATTTAGAAATGATGCGTGAGATGGGTTTTTGTTCAGGGATTGAAAACTATTCCCGTCATTTAACACTTCGTCCAGCAGGTTCAACACCATATACACTTTTGGACTATTTTCCAGAGGATTTCTTAATTGTTATGGATGAGTCGCACGTATCGGTTCCGCAAGTAAGAGCGATGTATAACGGGGACCAAGCACGTAAGCAAGTGCTTGTGGAGCATGGATTCCGTCTGCCATCAGCTTTAGATAATAGACCGCTCACGTTTGATGAGTTTGAAGAGAAAACGAATCAAGTTATTTACGTTTCGGCAACGCCAGGACCGTACGAGTTAGAGCATTCACCGGAAGTAGTAGAACAAATTATTCGTCCAACAGGGCTTTTAGATCCACCAATTGATATACGACCAATTGAAGGACAAATAGATGATTTATTAGGAGAAATCCATGACCGGATTGCGAAAAATGAACGTGTATTAATTACAACTTTAACGAAAAAAATGTCAGAGGATTTAACAGATTACTTAAAAGATGTAGGAATTAAAGTGAACTATCTTCACTCTGAAATTAAAACGTTAGAACGTATTGAAATTATTCGTGACCTTCGCCTTGGTAAGTTTGATGTACTTGTCGGTATTAACTTATTACGAGAAGGATTAGATATTCCGGAAGTATCACTTGTAGCTATTTTAGATGCTGATAAGGAAGGATTCCTACGTTCAGAGCGTTCATTAATTCAAACAATTGGTCGTGCGGCACGTAATGAAAATGGACGCGTTATTATGTACGCAGATCGCATAACGAGATCAATGGGAATTGCGATTGAAGAAACGCAGCGTCGTCGCCAGTTGCAAGAAGCTTACAATAAAGAGCATGGTATTACGCCGAAGACGATTCAAAAAGGAGTACGTGACGCTATTCGTGCGACAACAGCAGCTGAGGATACGGAAACATATGAAGCATCACCAGCTAAGAAGATGACGAAAAAAGAACGTGAAAATACAATTGCGAAGATGGAAGCAGAGATGAAGGAAGCAGCAAAAGCGTTAGATTTCGAGCGTGCAGCTGAATTAAGAGATTTACTACTAGAATTAAAAGCGGAAGGGTGAAAAGAGTGAGTAAAGATTTTATTGTTGTAAAAGGTGCTAGAGCGCATAATTTAAAAAATATTGACGTAACCATTCCGAGAAATCAACTTGTTGTTGTGACGGGATTGTCTGGTTCAGGGAAATCATCGTTAGCATTCGATACGATTTATGCAGAAGGGCAGCGTAGATACGTGGAATCTTTATCCGCGTATGCACGCCAGTTTTTAGGGCAAATGGATAAGCCGGATGTTGATACGATTGAAGGTTTATCTCCAGCGATTTCAATTGATCAAAAAACGACGAGTCGTAATCCTCGTTCAACGGTTGGAACGGTAACAGAGATTTATGATTATTTACGTTTATTATTCGCGCGAATTGGTACGCCGATTTGTCCGAATCATGGAATTGAAATTACATCACAAACAGTGGAACAGATGGTAGACCGTGTTCTTGAATATCCTGAACGTACGAAGTTGCAAGTGCTAGCGCCTATCGTGTCAGGGCGTAAAGGTACGCATGTGAAAGTATTAGAAGATATTAAGAAGCAAGGTTATGTTCGTGTGCGCGTTAATGGAGAGATGCTGGATGTATCTGAAGAGATTACTTTAGAAAAAAATAAGAAGCATTCAATTGAAGTTGTTATTGACCGTATTGTTGTGAAAGAAGGAATTGCAAGCCGACTTGCAGATTCACTCGAAAGTGCTTTAAAGCTTGGCGGGGGCCGAGTTTTAATCGATGTAATGGGAGAGGAAGAACTTCTGTTTAGTGAACATCATGCTTGTCCACATTGTGGTTTTTCAATCGGAGAATTAGAGCCGCGTATGTTCTCGTTCAATAGTCCGTTCGGCGCATGTCCTTCTTGTGATGGACTTGGCTCAAAGTTAGAGGTAGATTTAGAGCTTGTTATTCCGAACTGGGATTTATCATTAAATGAACATGCGATTGCTCCGTGGGAACCGACAAGTTCACAATATTACCCACAACTTTTACAATCCATATGTAATCACTATGGCGTTGATATGGATATGCCGGTGAAAGATATACCGAAAGATTTATTTGATAAAGTGTTGTACGGAAGCGGGGAAGAGAAGGTTTATTTCCGCTATGTGAATGAATTTGGTCAAGTGAAAGAAAATGAGATTTTATTTGAAGGTGTTATTCCGAATATCGAGCGTCGTTATCGTGAGACGAGTTCGGATTATGTTCGTGAGCAAATGGAGAAATATATGGCAGAGCAAGCTTGTCCGAAGTGTAAAGGCGGACGCTTAAAGCCTGAGAGTTTAGCTGTTTTCGTTGGTGATAAAACGATTGCCGATGTAACGAAATATTCTGTTCAAGAAGTACAGGAATTCTTCTCAACTGTTGAGCTAACTGAGAAACAACAGAAAATTGCTCATTTAATTTTAAGAGAAATTCAGGAGCGCGTTGGGTTCTTAGTGAACGTCGGTTTAGATTATTTAACGTTAAGTCGTGCCGCAGGAACTTTATCAGGTGGTGAGGCGCAGCGTATTCGTTTAGCGACACAAATTGGTTCGCGCCTTACTGGTGTACTTTACATTCTTGATGAGCCTTCTATCGGTTTGCATCAGCGTGATAATGATCGTCTTATTCGTACATTGCAGGAAATGCGTGACTTAGGAAATACGTTAATCGTTGTTGAGCATGATGAAGATACGATGATGGCTGCTGATTATTTACTTGATATCGGACCTGGTGCAGGTATTCATGGTGGTCAAGTTGTATCAGCGGGTACACCAGCTGAAGTTATGCAAGACGAGAATTCATTAACAGGGAAATATTTAAGCGGTAAAGAGTTTATTCCGGTACCACTTGAGAGACGTAAAGGTGACGGACGTAAAGTGGAGATTATCGGTGCGAAAGAAAATAACTTAAAGAATGCGAAGATGTCATTCCCTCTAGGAACATTTGTAGCAGTAACAGGCGTATCTGGCTCTGGAAAAAGTACGATAATTAATGAAGTGCTATACAAATCGTTAGCTCAAAAGCTATATAAGGCGAAAGCGAAGCCAGGGGCTCATAAAGAAATTAAAGGTCTTGAGCAGTTAGATAAAGTTATTGATATTGATCAATCACCAATCGGGCGTACACCGCGTTCCAATCCAGCAACATATACGGGTGTATTTGATGATATTCGTGATGTATTTGCGCAAACGAATGAAGCGAAAGTACGTGGATATCAAAAAGGACGTTTCAGCTTTAACGTAAAGGGTGGCCGTTGTGAAGCGTGCCGCGGTGATGGAATTATTAAAATTGAAATGCATTTCTTACCAGACGTGTATGTTCCGTGTGAAGTTTGTCACGGTAAACGTTATAATCGTGAAACGTTAGAAGTGAAATATAAAGATAAGAATATTTCTGAAGTGTTAGGGATGACAATTGAAGATGGGGTAGAGTTCTTTGCTAATATCCCGAAAATTAAGCGTAAACTTCAAACGCTTGTAGATGTAGGGCTTGGTTATATGAAATTAGGACAACCAGCTACGACGTTATCAGGTGGTGAGGCGCAGCGTGTGAAATTAGCTTCTGAATTACATCGTCGTTCTACAGGGCGTACGTTATACATTTTAGATGAGCCAACGACTGGCTTACATGCACATGATATTGCACGTCTTCTAGAAGTGTTGCAACGTCTTGTTGAGAGTGGCGAGACGGTACTTGTAATTGAGCATAATTTAGATGTTATTAAAACAGCTGATTATATTATTGACCTTGGACCAGAAGGCGGAGACAAAGGCGGACAAATCGTTGCTTCAGGAACGCCAGAGCAGGTAGTAAAAGAAGAACGCTCGTATACAGGTAAGTATTTAAAAGAGATTTTAAATCGTGATAAAGCAAGAATGAAAGAGAAGATAAAAGAAGTAGAATTATCGCAATAAGTTTATTTATGAAAACCGAGTGGGAAGTACACTCGGTTTTTATTTTGCAAAGGAAAACTGGTAAGAGTGTTAGTAGGTATACAAGCGTAAAGAATAGAATAAGTTGGTATAAGTATTTGTATGATACTTGCGTTTATTATCTATTAGCGTATGATGAAATATATATGTTAAAAGGATGTGTAACGAAATGAGATGGATTGTATCACTTCTTGTAAATAGCGTTGTGTTAATTGCTGTGTCCGGACTTTTAAAAGGGGTTGCACCAGACGCATTTTACATAGCAAATATACAAACTGCAATTATTGCGAGTATTATATTGGCGATTTTAAACGTATTTGTAAAGCCGCTTTTAATTTTAATTACGCTACCAATTACTCTTGTAACTTTCGGTTTCTTCTTAATTGTTATTAATGCGATTACGTTAAAGATGACGGATTCATTATTAGGGGACGCCTTTAATATATCTGGATTTGGTGTAGCGATTGTTGCGGCAATTTGTATTTCGATTTTTAATATGATAATTGAAAAAGTAATTGTTGAACCATTACATGAAAAAAAGAGAAAATGACAAAAAGAAAAACATTTCATGATTCATATGAAATGTTTTTTTCTATTTATTAGAAACCATGTTTCTTGTTCCCAGAAAAAAATGGTACAATATCCGATAGAATGGAATTTTACATCAAATGAGACTGAACCCGCAGCGGAGTGGAGGTTTATACATATGCCGAAAGTAAGGACAAAAGATTTAATTGAACAATTTCAATTGGAGTTAGTAAGTGGTGAAGAAGGGATCCATCGTCCGATTGATACGAGTGATTTATCACGACCTGGAATTGAAATGGCAGGATTTTTTACATATTATCCAGCTGATCGTGTGCAGCTTCTTGGAAAAACGGAGCTTACGTTCTTTGATACGTTAACGACAGAGCAAAAGCAAGAGAGAATGAAAGCGCTTTGTACTGAAGAGACGCCTTGTATTATTGTAACTCGTAATCAAGATGTACCGGATGAGTTATTACAAGCATCACGTAAATCAGGCGTGCCTTTATTACGTTCTGCTCAAACGACGACGAGATTATCAAGTCGTTTAACAAACTACTTAGAAGGTAAGTTAGCGCCAACAACAGCTGTTCATGGTGTGTTAGTAGATATTTATGGCGTTGGTGTTTTAATTACAGGTCAAAGTGGTGTCGGGAAAAGTGAGACAGCACTTGAACTTGTAAAGCGTGGTCACCGCCTTGTTGCGGATGATAGCGTAGAAATTCGTCAAGAAGATGAAGACACATTAGTAGGAAGCTCACCTGATTTAATTGAGCATTTATTAGAAATTCGTGGTCTAGGTATCATTAACGTAATGACGTTATTCGGTGCAGGGGCAGTACGAAATTATAAACGTATTACGCTTGTTATTAATCTTGAAATTTGGGATCAAAAGAAAAATTATGATCGCTTAGGTCTTGATGAAGAGAAGATGAAGATTATTGATACAGAACTTACGAAGATTACACTTCCAGTTCGTCCTGGTCGAAACTTGGCTGTTATTATTGAAGTAGCAGCGATGAACTTCAGATTAAAACGTATGGGAGTCAATGCGGCACAGCAGTTCTCTGAACGATTAATGAGTGCGATTGAGTTAGGAAATCAAGAGTAGACTCTGGAGAGGGAGGTCATATATATGCTGTTAGGTTCTGTACCACAGCTTGACCGTGTAGCAGTCCAACTTGGACCGTTCCCTGTTTATTGGTATGGGGTTATTATCGGTACAGGTGTGCTATTAGGTCTTTGGCTAGCAACTCGCGAGGGAGAAAGGCTTGGTATTCACAAAGATACATTTATTGATCTTGTATTAATTGCAGTACCAATTGCGATTCTTTTTGCGAGAATGTATTATGTCATTTTTGAATGGGAATATTATTCGCAAAATCCGAGTCAAATTATTAATATTCGTCAAGGTGGTTTGGCGATTCATGGTGGTTTAATCGGGGCTGTTATTACAGGAATCCTTTTTGCGAAACGACGCGGGCTTTCATTCTGGAAGTTAGCGGATATTGCTGCGCCGAGTATTTTATTAGGACAAGCAATTGGCCGATGGGGAAACTTTATGAACCAAGAGGCGCATGGTGATGAAGTAACGAGACAGTTTTTAGAAGGTCTTCATTTACCAGATTTCATTATTAATCAAATGTACATTGATGGTGTGTATTATCACCCAACGTTTTTATATGAATCATT
This sequence comes from Bacillus sp. NPDC060175, assembly GCF_042728695.1. Taxonomy (NCBI): domain Bacteria; kingdom Bacillati; phylum Bacillota; class Bacilli; order Caryophanales; family Bacillaceae; genus Bacillus; species Bacillus sp. NPDC060175. The sequence goes on along the minus strand of NZ_JBHWYR010000003.1, from coordinate 107,369 downwards.
ATGGAACTTTGCAGGTGTTATTTTACTACTCGCGTTACGAAAAGTGAATTTACGCCGTGGTGAATTATTCTTCACATATTTAATTTGGTATTCAGTGGGACGCTTCTTCGTAGAAGGTTTGCGTACAGATAGTTTAATGTTAGGACCACTTCGTATTGCACAAGTAATGTCTATTGGAATTGTTGTTATTTCTATCATTTTCATTATTGTGAGACGAAAAATGGGGCAAGCTGATAAAAGATATTTAGAAAATTAGAGAAAAGTAGCATCTTATATAAGATGCTGCTTCTTTCATATTCAGGTAATGAAAGGATTAAGGACGATGAAAATAAATACAGTGTTATTTGATTTAGATGGAACGTTAATTAATACAAATGAACTTATTATCTCTTCTTTTTTACATACGTTAAATCACTATTATTCTAATCAGTATAAGCGTGAAGATGTATTGCCATTTATCGGTCCATCTTTGCATGACACTTTTAGTAAGATTGATGCAAGCAAGGTTGAAGAGATGATTACATGTTATCGCCAATTTAATCATGAGCATCATGATGAATTAGTGGAAGAATATGAAACTGTATATGAAACGGTTCAAGAATTGAAGAAGCAAGGTTATAAAATCGGCATCGTTACAACGAAAGCGAGACAGACGGTTGAAATGGGATTAAAGCTTTCAAAACTTGATCAGTTTTTTGATGTTGTCGTGACGATTGATGATGTGGAACATGTGAAACCACATCCAGAACCACTTCAAAAAGCATTGAAATTATTAGATGCAAAGCCAGAAGAAACATTGATGGTTGGTGATAATCATCATGATATCGTCGGTGGACAAAATGCAGGTACGAAAACAGTAGCGGTTTCATGGACATTGAAAGGTAGAGCATATTTAGAAGCGTATAAACCAGATTATGTGCTAGATAAAATGAGTGATTTACTACCGATTTTGTCCCGTATTAACGGGTAGTAAGATTTCTGCTGGTTAAAGTGTCACTTTATATAAGTAGAGGAGAGAGTTCAGTGCGACGGACAACGCGCTATCCTGTTTCAGGAGAAAATTCATTGTGGAATGTGTATAAAACAGTTTCTTTTTGGAAGGTAATGAAAAACTTTATTATCATCCAAATCGCACGTTACACGCCATTTTTATCCGTGAAGAATTGGTTATATCGCACGTTTTTACGGATGGAAGTAGGAAAGAAAACGTCGTTTGCACTTATGGTAATGCCAGATATTATGTTTCCAGAAAAGATTACTGTGGGAGACAATTCAATTATCGGCTATAATACAACGCTTTTAGCACATGAATATTTAATTCGTGAGTATCGACTCGGAGAAATCGTCATAGGGAATGAAGTTATGATTGGAGCGAATACGACAATTTTACCTGGTGTGACAATTGGAGATGGTGCTATCGTTTCTGCAGGCACACTTGTCCATAAAGATGTACCAGGCGGCGCTTTCGTAGGCGGAAATCCGATGCGTATTATTTATACGAAAGAGGAAATGGCCACTAGAGAAGGTTGATGTTAAAAATGTAACATTTCTCTTCTCTTTTTATGAATAAAAAGGAAATAATTGATTATAATATACTGTTTTGTTTTTTACGGAATCGTTTATACTTATAGATAGAAGAACGTGTGAACGAAGAAAACAAAAAACTGGAGGATATATGGGGAAAAATCAAAGAATATATAAGGAGAACGGACAAGTTATCTCTTTTAATCAGTTAGCGGACTTCTTTTATAAAAAAGGGATGAGGGCTTATAAAGGGCAAAAATTGCAAGATGCAATTAAATATTTTCGAAGAGCGTCACAAAGCGAGAAGGAGCCGTTTATTTTATGCCAACTAGCAATAGCATTATCTGAATCTGGTGAATATCAAGAGTCGAATCAGATATTTCTAAAGCTTGTTAGATCCAATCCGGAACTTGAGCAATGCTATTATTTTATTTCAAATAATTATGCATATATGGGCTTGTTTCAACAGGCGAAGAAGTATGCAGAGCGATATTTAGAAGTTGCGGAAGAGAAAGAATTCGTAGAAGATACATTAGAATTGCTTGAGATTATGGAAGAAGAAGCAATGGGTGCGGAAGAGATTGAGGATGAAGATGAGCTAATTGTTATGCAAGAAGAAGCGAACCGATACATTCGTAACGGACAATTAGAAGAGGCGATTGCTACACTAGAAGTTGTTACGAAAGAATATCCAGAATTTTGGTCGGGCCATAATAATTTAGCGATTGCACATTTTCAATCAGGTAATGTAGATCAAGCGCTTAAGTTAACAGAAATGATTTTAGAGAAAAGTCCTGGTAATATGCATGCGCTTTGTAATACGCTTATTTTTCTATATTCAATTGGAGAGCATAAGCAAGTAGAGTCATTAGCAGGGCAGTTAGTTTCGGTATATCCAATTTCATTTGAGCATCGTTTGAAACTTGGAACAACGCTTGCAACAATTGGTCATTTTGAACCTGCATATAAATGGTTCAAAGTATTAAAGCGTCAAGGGTACGAAGGAGACGTTAGTTTTTATTACTGGTTTGCATACTCTGCGTATATGGTGAAGGAACAGCAAGTAGCTGAAAAAATGTGGCAACATGTTGTAGAATTGCATCCTGATAAAAAAGGAAAAGAACCGTGGAATGCACTGAATTTAGCAGATGAAGGACAAAATCTTTTATTTGAAGAGTTACGAAAATCATTTCAGCAAAGTACGACGCTAGAAGAGAAAATGCTAGCTTTATATTTAATGAATGAATTGTCAACACCAGAGAAGATTGGATTCTTCTTTGATGTAACGCAAGCGAAAAATGGTGTTCCAATCGTATCGCAACTTGCAAAATATTTCTTTTTACTTAATAGTCATAAAAGCATCCCAGCTGATTTACAGCAATTTGAACAGTGCGTACGAATCGCGGATGCATTATACAATTATACGAAAAAAGACGATGAATTAATCGAAGAGTGTTTAAATTTTTGGTTTTGTACGTTCATACGTTTATATACATCTGGAGCGACTTTTACAAATGTGTACGGTTGGTCAGCGGCAATTGAATACATTGTGCGCGGCGAACAAAGAAATAAGATGACACAGGCAGAGCTTGGTGATGTATATAATGTATCTGTAGCGACTGTACGAAAGTATGTGCAGGCTGTTAAGCGCACGCACACGTAGGATAGGCAAATCATTGGGAAAAAAATGATGCTAACAGTATAATGAGGGTAACTTAATGTGTATGAATGAATGGGAGTGAATAGTGTGTCAGAAGAAAAAATTTATGATGTCATTATTATTGGTGCAGGACCAGCTGGTATGACAGCTGCGGTATATACATCTCGTGCGAATTTAAGCACACTGATGCTTGAGCGTGGTATTCCAGGTGGACAAATGGCAAATACAGAAGATGTAGAGAACTATCCAGGTTATGAGTCTATTTTAGGACCAGACTTATCAAATAAAATGTTTGAGCATGCGAAGAAATTTGGTGCTGAATATGCATACGGTGATGTGAAAGCAATCATCGATGGTAAAGAGTACAAAACAATTATTGCTGGTAAAAAAGAATATAAAGCACGTGCAATTATCGTTGCAAGCGGTGCAGAGTATAAAAAAATTGGTGTGCCAGGTGAAACAGAACTTGGCGGCCGCGGTGTATCGTATTGTGCAGTATGTGATGGTGCATTCTTTAAAGGGAAAGAACTTGTTGTTATTGGCGGCGGAGATTCTGCTGTTGAAGAGGGTGTGTTCTTAACACGCTTCGCATCAAAAGTAACAATCGTTCACCGTCGTGACACGCTTCGTGCACAGAAAATTTTACAAGATCGTGCTTTCCAAAATGAGAAAGTAGATTTCATTTGGAATCACACTATAAAAGAAATTAACGACGCAAATGGTAAAGTAGGAAGCGTAACACTTGTAGATGTAAACAGCGGAGAAGAACAAGAAGTTAAAACTGACGGCGTTTTCATATACATCGGTATGTTACCACTATCAAAACCGTTTGTTGAGCTAGGTATTACAAATGAAAATGGTTATGTTGAAACGAACGAGCGTATGGAAACGAAAGTTCCTGGTATTTTCGCAGCTGGTGATGTTCGTGAAAAAATGCTTCGTCAAATTGTAACTGCAACAGGTGATGGTAGTATTGCAGCGCAGAGTGCACAGCATTATATAGAAGAGTTAGTAGAAGAATTAAAAACTGTAACAGAAAAATAAGGGGTAATATACCTTTTGAGAAGAAAGCTACCGATAGGAGCTTTCTTTTTTTGTGAAAATGTCAAAGTTTTGTCAAAAACAATTAGGATTATAAGCTTTCTTATTGATATACTGGATTTTACGGAAAAAATCACTATAAGAAATGAGGAATTTATTCAGTATGGAATGGCGTAATATATATCGTGGATTTTGTATGGGCGTTAGTGATTTAATTCCTGGTGTGAGCGGCGGAACAATCGCTGTTGTGTTAGGGATTTATGAACAATTGCTCGCAGCAATTAGCGGATTCTTTAGTCGCGAATGGAAAAAACATTTAGCGTTTTTAATCCCACTTGCAGCTGGTGTAGCGGCAGCTTTTCTAACGTTAAGTCACGTTATTAAATATTTATTAGCAAATCATTACGAACCGACTCAATTTTTCTTCCTCGGTTTAATTATTAGTATATTACCGATGTTAATGAGAGAAGCTGATGCAAAGGCAACGTTTAAAGGCAGCCATATCGTCCTGTTAATAATTGCAGCAATTCTTGTTGCAATAACAGCATTCTTTAAACCAGATAAGGCAGCTGATCCGATTACGACGTTGACAATTTTAAATGCAATTGGTTTATTTTTCGCAGGATGGATGGCTAGTATGGCTATGCTTCTTCCTGGAATTAGTGGATCGTTTATTTTATTAATTATTGGTGTGTATCCAACAGCAATTAACGCTTTAACTACACTCAATTTACCGTTAATCCTGGTTATCGGTGCCGGCGTGATGGCCGGATTTGTTGTAAGTAGTAAAGGAATTAGTTATTTGTTAGATCGTTATAAAAGTATGACATTTGCGGCAATTATTGGGCTCGTTATCGGGTCGATTGTCATTGTGTTCCCTGGCATTCCGACCGGTGGCATTTCAATTGTAAGTTCAATTATTACTTTTATTTTAGGATTTGCGGTTGTTACTTATTTCGGTAAGAAATAAGTGTTTTAATCCCCTTAACGATAAAAATCGTTAAGGGGATTTTTATGTACTGTTCATGGGAAGTAAGGTATTTTGATTGCTTGTTATAGAAAGATTTTTTACAATTGCTTAGCGAAAGGGGACTGGCACCTTCGTTGTAGCAAACTGTTTTTGATAGTATAATGAAATGAGTATGCAGTGAGAAATTTTGCTGCAAGTAGCTGAGGTGAAGAAACATGCAAAGAGTGACAAACTGTGTGTTAATTAGAGATAATGAAGTACTCTTACTCCAAAAACCTCGCCGGAATTGGTGGGTTGCACCGGGCGGGAAAATGGAACGTGGTGAGACGGTAAGAGATTCCGTTGTTCGCGAGTATCGTGAAGAAACAGGTATTTATTTAAAGAACCCAGCGTTAAAAGGGGTCTTCACCTTTGTCATCCAAGAAGGTGATAAAGTTGTTTCTGAATGGATGATGTTCTCCTTTTTAGCAACAGATTTTGCAGGAGAAAACAAATTAGAGAGCGAAGAAGGCATCATTGGTTGGCATACATTTGATAAAATTGATGATTTAGCAATGGCACCAGGAGATTATCACATTATTGATTATTTAATTAAAGGGAATGGTATAATCTACGGTACATTTGTATATACCCCAGATTTTGAGTTGCTTTCATATCGATTAGATCCGAGTTAAACCTTCAAGGAGAGGATACGATGACAGAGAATAATGATATAAAAATGGTAATTATTACAGGGATGTCTGGAGCTGGAAAAACGGTAGCGTTACAAAGTTTTGAAGATTTAGGATATTTTTGTGTAGATAATTTACCACCGATGTTATTGCCGAAATTTATTGAACTTATGGCAGATTCAAAAGGTAAAATGAATAAAGTAGCGCTCGGTATTGATTTACGTGGCCGAGAGTTTTTTGAATATTTATGGGGAGCACTTGATGATTTATCAGAACGTACATGGATTATTCCTCATATTTTATTTTTAGATGCGAAAGATAGCACACTTGTAACTCGTTATAAAGAAACGAGACGTTCGCATCCACTTGCGCCAACTGGCTTGCCGTTAAAGGGAATTGAAGCTGAGCGTGGTCTATTAACTGATATGAAGGCGCGAGCGAATATTGTGCTTGATACATCTGATTTGAAACCGAAAGAATTACGAGAGAAAATTGTTCACTTATTCTCAACAGAAACTGAGCAAGCATTCCGTGTAAATGTTATGTCGTTTGGATTTAAGTACGGAATTCCAATTGATGCTGATTTAGTATTTGATGTTCGTTTTTTACCAAATCCATATTATATTCCACATATGAAGCCGTTAACAGGACTAGATGAAGAAGTTTCGTCTTATGTGTTGAAATTTAATGAAACACATAAGTTTTTAGAGAAATTGACGGACCTTATCACTTTCATGCTGCCTCATTATAAAAGAGAAGGCAAGAGTCAACTTGTAATTGCAATTGGATGTACAGGTGGACAACATCGTTCTGTTACGCTTACAGAATACCTTGGGAAACATTTGAAACCAGAGTATAGCGTTCATGTATCTCATCGTGATGTGGAGAAGAGAAAGGGCCATTAAGGGATGAAAAAAGAGAGAAAACCAAAAATTGTCATCATGGGAGGCGGTACTGGACTCTCTGTTTTATTACGAGGATTAAAGCAATATCCTGTTGATATTACAGCAGTTGTTACAATCGCTGATGATGGTGGCAGTTCAGGTAGATTACGTGATGAACTAGAAATTCCACCCCCAGGTGACATTCGTAACGTACTTGTTGCGTTATCGGATGTAGAACCACTGGTGGAAGCTTTATTTCAACATCGTTTCACAACAGGAGACGGACTGAAAGGTCATGCGTTAGGAAATTTACTATTGGCAGGTATGACCTCGATTACAGGAGACTTTTACCACGCGATTACGGAAACGAGTAAAGTATTAAATGTTAGAGGACGTGTATTGCCAGCAGCGAATCAAAGTGCGGTACTTCATGCAGAACTAGAAGATGGAGAAATTGTAACAGGTGAATCAAAGATCCCTTATTTCGGGAAGAAGATTAATCGTGTCTTTTTAACTCCAGAAGATGTAGAGCCGTTATATGAAACGTTGATGGAAATTAAACGAGCTGATTTGCTTGTTTTCGGTCCAGGAAGTCTGTACACGAGTATATTACCGAATTTAGTTGTTAACAAAATTGGGGACGCTGTTCTTGCTGCAAAAGCGAAGAAGGTATATGTATGTAATGTTATGACACAAGCGGGTGAAACGATGGGCTATACTGCGTTTGACCATGTGCAGGCGTTACATGATCATTTAGGTAAACCGTTTATCGACACTGCGATTGTAAATAATCGTGATATTCCTCGTGAATTACGTAAGTTATATGAGGAAGAAATGTCGGAACCAGTTGCACTGGATACAGATCGTTTTGCTGAACATAATATCGAAATCATTCAAGAGCGATTAGCGAAATATGATGAGCGTGTTGTAAGACATGATACATTAAAGTTAGCTTCTATTTTATATTCATTGTTATAAATGTGCGTTGCCTCGCTTGAGGTAACGCTCCTCATTCATATAGGACAAGATTTTTGTTCCAAAGTAATAGTATAAGGAGGTGTTGACTGTGTCATTTGCATCAGAAACAAAGAAAGAGTTGACCAACCTTGAAATGAAGGAATGCTGTGAGAAATCAGAATTATCGGCGTTGCTTCGAATGAACGGATCGCTTTCTTTTTCAAACCGTCGCCTATCTATCGATATTCAAACGGAAAATGCAGCAATTGCAAGAAGGATTTATACGCTTTTGAAAAAAGGATATGATGTGACGGTAGAATTACTTGTTCGTAAAAAAATGCGATTGAAGAAAAATAATGTATATATAGTGCGGCTTGTTGAGAAGTCTCGCGATATATTAGTAGATCTTCATATTATTCGAGATGATTTCTCATTGATTCGAAATATATCGCAGGAATTAATCGAGAAGAAATGTTGTAAACGATCGTATTTACGCGGTGCATTTTTAGCAGGTGGTTCGGTAAATAACCCAGAAACATCATCTTATCATTTAGAAATCTTTTCGTTATATAAGGAACATAATGATTCTATATGTGAACTGATGAACGGATTTGATTTAAATAGTAAGACGTTGGAAAGAAGAAAAGGGTACATTACGTATTTGAAAGAAGCTGAGAAAATTACAGAGTTTTTAAATATTATAGGTGCTCATAATGCACTTTTAAGATTTGAAGATATTCGAATTGTTCGCGATATGCGTAATTCAGTAAATCGTTTAGTTAACTGCGAAACAGCTAATTTAAATAAAACAATTGGTGCAGCGCTAAGGCAAATTGAGAACATCCGCTATATTGATGAGACGATTGGGCTTGATATTTTGCCAGATAAATTAAGAGAAATTGCACAGTTACGAAGAGATTATCAAGATGTAACATTGAAAGAGTTAGGTGAGATGGTATCCGGGGGGAAAATTAGTAAATCGGGTATTAATCATCGTTTGCGTAAAATCGATGAAATTGCAGAGAAATTACGCGCGGGGGAAACAGTAGCAAAAAAATAAGAGGTTAAAGGGGAAATGGAGCTGTGGTTCAAAAAGTGGTTAAAGTTGCATTAAAAAACGGCTTACAAGCACGTCCGGCTGCGTTGTTTGTACAAGAGGCAAATCGCTTTCATTCTGATATTTTCATTGAGAAAGATGGAAAGACAGTTAATGCAAAGAGCATAATGGGGATTATGAGCTTAGCAATCGGAACTGGTAGCATGATTACAATCACAACAGAAGGTTCAGATGCAGAAGAGGCTTTGGAAGCATTAGCTGCATATGTACAATAAAATGGCTATCGCGCATGTGCGATAGCTTTTTTGTTTTTCTGTTTGTGGGCAGCATGGTTGGTGTGGGGTAACGAATGATAGGTGGGTATGTAGCTGGTTCACGCTTGTCGAAACGCCGATATATTTGATTGGATACTAAGTGGGGTATGCGCTGCCCTTGTACATAATAAAAAAAGCGCCCTGTTGACAGGGCGCTTCCGCTTTTAGTTATATCTAGCTCTAGCGGCTAAAATCTCCGGTCGTTTCACCCCTTCATTCGAGGCAAAAAGCGCCTCGGAATCAGGGGCTCCATCGCCCTGCGATTCTGAACGAGCCGCTTCCGCTTTAAATGTATCCAGCTCCGGCGGCAAGCTCTTCGTGTCTAAGAACCTTCCGCATAAGAAGGCAAAAAGCGCCTTTTATGCGAAAGAACCTTAGCCAGTCAGAGCTGAACGAGCCGCCTCTGCTTTTAGTTATTAACGATTTGTAAAGATCTTATCGATTAAACCGTATTCTAGAGCTCTTTCTGCTGTCATGAAGTTGTCGCGGTCTGTGTCGCGTTGTAGAACTTCAAGTGGTTGACCTGTGCGGTCAGCAAGAATTTGGTTTAATTTTTCGCGTAAGAATAGGATGCGTTTTGCAGCGATTTCGATTTCAGTCGCTTGACCTTGTGCACCACCAAGTGGTTGGTGAATCATTACTTCACTGTTAGGAAGAGCGAAACGTTTTCCTTTTTCACCTGCTGCAAGTAAGAATGCACCCATAGATGCAGCCATACCGATACAGATTGTTGATACTTGTGGTTTAATAAACTGCATTGTATCGTAAATTGCCATACCAGCTGTGATAGAACCACCAGGGCTGTTGATATAGATGTGAATATCTTTTTCTGGATCTTGAGATTCCAAGAATAAAAGCTGGGAAACGATTGAGTTTGCTACGTTGTCATCAATTGCGCTACCAAGCATAATGATGCGGTCCTTTAATAGTCGAGAGTAAATATCGTAAGCGCGTTCTCCACGATTTGTTTGTTCAATTACTGTAGGAATTAAATTCATCTGTTATTTCCTCCTTTTAAAGCTTTCTTAGTTTATAATACAATTATGGTCAATAAAGGTCAAACGAAACCACTTTAAATCAAAAAAATATGTAGTTGTATCATGATTTATTCGCTATGTTTTTAAAATTCCCTGCTTATGTATCTTCAACATCATAACCGAATTACATAAATTTAAACGTGATTAAAGGTGTGGAAAAGGCAAAAGAACGCCTTTTTACTGAAGCGTTCTTTCGGTATTTATTCTTTTAAAAGATAGGTTACTTTATTTAAAATTGTTTCGACTTGTTTCGCGTTTTTACTATACATTTCGCTAGCTGATTTCGACTTTGTTTCTAAAGAAAATAGCTCAAGATCAGCATGACATTTTTTTAAAGATGCTAATAATAAAGGTTTGTTTTGAGGAGAAGGCATTTGGAGTTTGTCATTATAAATGTCGATAGTAAGTTGTCCGTATGAGTCAACTTGACCGAGAAAGACATTTTCAATGACAACGCCGAGTTTTTCTAATTCTGAATGTAGCCAAGCTCGGTTATGCCCGCTTGATGACAAAGGTTCATCTAGTACATTTCCATCCATAATAACAGTTTGTGGTTCCTTCTCGTTTGGTACTTTTAAGCCTACGTCTTTTGCTGTAAGTGGTTGGCGATCTTTCTTTAATAATACATTTAATTCACCGCTCGGTTCTAGTACTGCAAATTCAACATCAGCTACGCTGAACGCATCTTTTCCTCGGAGTAGTTCAAGTAATTCGTCACTTGTATATTTTTCTTTCTTTAAGTTATCTTCGAGTATTTTTCCATCTTTTATTAATACGGTAGATTTCCCTTCAAAGAAGTCCCGAGCTGTTTTGTTCTTTAAGGAGAGGATTCCTGTGAAAAAAGGTACCACAGCGAAAATGAGTATCGCAAAGACGCCGTGGAAAAATTTTGAATCGAGCCCTGTAGATACTTGGGCAGCGATGTCACCGATTGTCATTCCGGCTATGTATTCAAAAAAGGAGAGCTGAGAGATTTGTCTTTTCCCTAACCATTTCGTAATAGCGAATAAAATGATTAATATGAATACAGAGCGAAGAATAACGAGTGTCCATTCGGGCAGGTGAGACATAGTCATTTCCTCCAGTCTACTTAAAACCCTTTATATTGAGGTTCTTCACGTTCTAATACTGAAATTCTATCCTTTAAATCAGCGATGACGCTGTCCATTTCTAACATACATTCATGAAATACGCGTTTTGATTCTTCGTCTTGTGAATTTAATGAAAGGGAGCTTAAACTTGCTTGAGCCCCTCTTACACTGGCAAGGCAAGTTTTTACGCTAGCGATAACAGTCATGTAAACACCTCTTATCCTTTCGGTTTAAATAGTAATGCTCCGATGAAGCCGAAAATAATTGCTGCTGATACACCTGCGCTCGTTACTTTAAACATACCAGTAATTACGCCGACGATTCCATGTTTTGCAGCTTCTTCCATCGCACCGTGAACGAGGGCATTTCCGAAACTTGTAATAGGTACAGTTGCCCCAGCTCCGGCGAAATCAATTAATGGTTCATACAAATTGAATCCGTCTAATATAGCTCCAGCAACAACGAGTGTTGCCATTGTATGAGCTGGTGTTAGCTTGCCGACATCAAACATAAGTTGTCCGATTACACATATAAGTCCACCGATTACAAAAGCCCAGAAAAAAATCATTGCGTTGCACCTCCAAATTCAATCGAAACGGCGTGGGCGATACACGGAATCGTTTCTTCTTGTTGGAATGTAAGTGGAGATAGTAAAGCGCCTGTCGCAACGACAAGTATTTTTTTGAATTCTCCTCTTTTCATTCGGTTTAATAAGTGACCGTATACGACTGTTGCAGAACATCCAGGACCACTTCCGCCAGCTATGACAGGTTGACCTTCTCTATAAATGATGATTCCGCAATCTTGGAATTGTTCGCTCTTTACTTTTGTACCGTGTTTATGTAGTAGGTCGTAAGCGATTTCGCGTCCTACATGTCCAAGGTCACCTGTTACGATTAAGTCGTAATAAGAGGCGTCGATTTGTCGTTCGCGTAAATGGGCTTCAATCGTATCGACAGCAGCTGGGGCCATCGCGCCGCCCATATTAAACGGATCTGTTAAACCCATGTCAACAACTCGCCCAATTGTGGCGGAAGTTACTCTTGGACCATTTCCTGTATCACTTAAAATTGCTGCACCTGCACCGGTTACTGTCCACTGGGCCGTAGGAGGTTTTTGACCACCATATTCAGTTGGATAACGAAATTGTTTTTCCACGGCAGCGTTATGGCTTGAAGCTCCGGTTAATAAATATTTTGCGCCTTTTGCATTTACGATACTTGCACCGAGTGCTAAACCTTCCATAGAAGTAGAGCAAGCACCAAATAATCCGAGATAAGGAGTGCCAAGTGTACGGCAAGCAAAGCTTGTAGGAGTAATTTGATTAATTAAATCTCCGGCGAGTACGAATTGAATATCATCTTTCCTAAGTCTGGCTTTTTCTGTAGCGCGGCTACAAGCCTCTTCAAACAAAATTTTATGTGCTTTTTCATAGGAATCTTGTCCGAGCCATAAATCTTCATGCAGGGTATCAAAGTCTTCAGGGATCTTTCCATTTGCCTCAAATGGGCCGCCGACTACACCTGTTGAAATGATAACTGGTTTGTTTTCGAATACCCATGTTCGGTGTCCTTGTAACATTTACAGCCCTCCCCATTGAAAGAGAATCGTTTTAATAAGAGCGATGACGAAAGCTGAAAATACGCCAAATAAGATGACCGATCCTGCTAGTTTAAACATGTTACCCCCAACGCCGAGAACGAATCCTTCTGTACGATGTTCAATACATGCAGCAATAACGGAGTTACCAAATCCAGTAACAGGTACTGCGGTACCAGCACCAGCAAATTGCCCAAGACGATCGTAGACGCCAAATCCAGTCAGTAGCATGGAGATAAAAATAAGAGTTGCAACGGTAGGATTCCCGGCAGAGCGTTCAGTGAAATCAAAATAGGTAATGTAAAAAGTGGAAATCAGTTGGCCTATTAGACAAATTAATCCCCCGACGAAAAAAGCTTTAATACAATTTTTTAAGACGGGACGCTTCGGTTCGCGCTGTTGTTCGAATTTTTTATATTCTTGTTGTACAGGTGTTAAGTTTTTATCTTTACTAGACATTTGAATCCTTCCTTCTCTTTTAGAAAGCTTAAATATTGGATCCCATTTCTGATTGAATGAGTTTTAATTGTTTTTTGATGCCATCTTTACTTACTTTCTTTTTCTTAATTTTGTTTTCAAGTTCTTCTATGAGCATAAAGATCTTTTTGTCTGTACTTACACGAATATCGAAAGTAGGGTTTTCATCACTTAGCTTCTTTTTTAATTTACTTCGTAAAGGTTTTAAACCAAATCTTTCGTGATGTTCAGGCTTGACGGCTATGTAAAGATCTAAATTTGTATTAACGGCGGTAGCTTCTATAATTCCCTCCATAGTGAGAGCTTTTTTCTTAGCTTCTTGCGATATAGATTGATTAAAGGATTCTGTACTCATTTTTGTTAACTTAGGGCCCTTGTCTTCTTTCGTTCGTTTTGCTTCTTCTTTTTTTACCTTTTTATCTAACGGGCTATTATCACATCCGGTAAGTGAACCGAATAGGAGCATAAATAACGCGGTTATGATTCCAAGTTTTCGCATTATAATCATTCCATTTCTATTGCATTATGTAATGTGAGAGAAAAAGGATGATTGCATATCATCCTTTTTCTCACATTGTGTACCATTAGATGAAATGGTACTTTCGGTTATTGCTGTGTGTATTGTGGTTCTTCTTGCTGGACTTCTTCAACACGTGGATTTAAAGAATCAATAATTGTTTGTGTTTGCTGCGCAGCTGTTTGGAAAAGTTGCTTTGCTTGTTGGTTATCCGTATCAAGAGCGAATCCCTCTAAGCTAGCTTGTGCACTTTTTAATCCTGAAACAGTTTGCTTAAGTTTTGTAATTACAGTCATTGAATGAAGCCCCCTTTGGAATATCAATTCAAAGATTATAATTTGTGAGTTGAGGTGAATTTATGATTGGAAAATTTAGGTGTGCTACATGTGTAGGTTCCAATTTTGTAATGAATATGTAAGGATAAGCGATAGTGGAAAAAACCTTTTTCTCCTAGAATAAAGAACGCAAAGCAAGTTAAAAGGATATGTTAAGGAGAGAAAAATGAAGAAATTATTATTAGGTTTAATTGGAATTTTTATATTAGTTATTGGTGTAGCAAGCTTTTCTCATAATGGGGTGACTGATAGATATAATCCGCTTGTGAAAGAAGACTTTGTATATGTAAAAGCGAAAGAGTCTGGCCGACTATCCACAGTTGGAGAGGTAGCTGGAGACTATAAACTTACTGGTTATTACGCTTCGGGTGAAGGAAGAGATGTTAAGTTTTATGCGCCGCGTGGACTTAGAGAAGGAGCAGCGGAAAGAGATCTATACAAAGAGCCGTCGAAGGTCGATAAGAATAAAGAAACGATCTTTAATGCAAAACTGAAAGAGTTAAAAGGTCGCGTATTATTCGCAGCCAACCCGACACGAGCGGTAGAATTCTTAGAACAAATGGTACAAGCTGCGGATCATCCGACGTTAGCGCGATCCATTCAAGACGAGTTCTTTACTTTAGGACAAGCGGTATTACAAAGCGCAGGCGGAAACGTAGAGGCATCGCACAAGGTTCGCCAAGAGCTAGGAAATACGCATAATAAATTAGTTCGTGCTACTCAGGTCGAAGGAGCGGGCGAAGCATTCGAAGTATTACAAACGATCGAATCTATCGAAAATGGTGCATTCGTAAATACTGCGAAGTTTGAGGTGGCGTTTGGCGAGTTCTCGAAAGACCTAGTCGAATACGCGAACGACACGGAAACATATAAGAACGTGCATCGCGATCGCATTCTACAAGTACAGATGGAACACGCCGACATGAAAGGCGCGCTTATCCAATAAGAGGATGCGGAAAATCGGGGCGGCGAGGTCTACGGGCTTCGCTACGCCTCGTTATAAAATGACAAAAAGGAGATGGCGAAGAAATGGCACATACCACATCATGGAGAAAAGAAAGCGGGTACGATAACGAGACGAAAATTAAACAGGAAAATCCGAACGTCGTTACTAGGAGAATGTGCGAGATTGACGCATCTAGGACGAGAGGGCAACTTGCTCGTAATTTATCGGAGCTGATCGGCGAGGCTCGCAGCAAGTACGGAAACAACTTTATTTTAGTTAACGAAGGCAGCGAAGATGATCCGAATTGGAAGATCGTACACCAACTGGTGGCAAAGGGATCGGCAGGAATAAAGGAGGAAGATATATTTGATCGTTGGCTATAGGTTGGCGAAACTCTTTTGAGCGGTCAAATGATCGCTACTATAACGAAAAGGATGCGATAAGATGGCGAAGATCAGCGCGAAGGAAAGGGCAGCAGCGACAAAAGAGACAACGCAGTCACGATCGGGCATGGTAATGTCTAGGCATAGTCAGCCCACGGGAAATGCGGAAATGAAGAAGGCGGCGCCGATCGTAATCCACGGCAGGGCGATGGCACGAAACATCGTAGGATAATGGCGAAGTGGCAGCGAAGTTTAGAGCAATCAAGAGGGAGATAGGTTTGGCGGAGATTGGCGGGAATTTCTCGCCTGTCTTTCTTTTTGTAGGATATATGCGAAAAGTGCGATACCGAGAATGACGGCACTCTATATATCTTAGGCGACGAAACGGTCAAGGAAGAAGAAGTCGTTAAGGCGTTAGCTAAAACGAAATAATCGAAAATGATCGGCTAGGGCTTCGGCTCTAGTCACTTTTTTATGCGTAAACGATATAGATTGGTAACGAATGGAATCGCATCATTCACATTCAAAGAAAATAACGTTTCTAATGCGATTGGGCAGCCGCTATCGGAACTTACCCCCGACAGTGTGTTACAATTAATCGAAGCGGAAAGCGAGGATCTCCAATTGACTGGACGTGTGATTGGTTGGACAGTTTAAGAAGGTTGTATAAAAAAGGGAGATGGCGCAAAGATGGCGAAAGCAAAAGAGAGTGATTTAACGGAGAAATTGGCAGAAGGTCAACGAAAATATGGTGACGGCAACTTTACAATACAGAACATCGGTGATGAAACTAACCCAAATTGGACTGTCGTAAAAAATGTGAGGAAGGGATCAGCAGGCATTCGTGAAGAGGAAGATATATTAAGACTGCGATCAAAATATATAAAATAGTGCGGAAATGGGCGGGAATCACTTCGCCTGTCTTTCTTTTTGTAGACTATATGCGGAAAGTACGATACCGAGAGGTGCAATTCCAGTCGATTAAATTTAATGTGATGAACAGGTTATGCGCCTATATGCGTTCTATTGCGATTTAATTAGATTAAGAGGGGGAACGAAAGAAGGAAAACTGCGTGCTAAAGCTAGTGTAGACGAGATTTTTATGCTTGCGCATTAGGTTAGCGTCAGGATATAATATCCATATGTAAAGAAGCGAACGTCTACGTGTTGGTGTTCGTATCCTACGTTTAACTTTCGGTAAGAACAAATCGGAAGAAGACGGAGGCAAACCGTTGATATTATCGTAATAATCATGCGCCCATAGCTCAGTCGGATAGAGCGGTGGTTTCCGGTACCACGTCTGCCGGGGGTTCGAATCCCTCTGGGCGCGTCAAAAAGTCCTAACTTACGTTTTGTAGGTTAGGACTTTTTTATTTCCCTCTTGTTATATCTAGTTATAAGATTTACTATTAGTATGTGGTAATAACTTTTACGTGTTATTATTTTCTTTCAATATTATTCAAATTTCGGTTGTAAGTTGTAAATCTCATTAATACATATAAATTAATAATATTTTGGAATGGGTGTCTGCGTGAGGATTCTCCTTTTACCAAACTTATTGTACAATAGAAACAAGGGGGAGATTAGTTTGAAGGCAAGTCTTTTACAAGAACAAAGCTTACGTTTGGCAATGACACAAGAGTTAAGGCAAGCGATTACAATGCTCCAGTATAATGTACAAGAATTATCGGAGTTTTTATATGAGCAATCGTTAGAGAATCCCCTTATTGAGTTAGGTGGTTTCGAGAGGGAGAAGAAAAAGAGCTCTAACACAAGTAAAAGTACCGGCAAACAAGTCGAGAATCAAATGGAAATCTACAGTGTGGATTCTACAACGATTCAGCAACATTTATTAAATCAACTACAGTATTATAAAATAGATGAAGAAGAGCGAAAAGCAGCTTCTTTCATTATTATGAACATGGATGGAAATGGCTATTTACAAGAAACAAATGAAGAGTTATCAGAGCTTCTTTCTGCGCCAATCGATGTAGTGGACCGTTCCGTGGAGCTTGTTCAATCGTTAGAGCCAGCAGGGGTAGGTGCGCGTAATATTCAGGAATGTCTATCAATTCAATTGAAGCGCTTACAAAGAAGAAATGGTTTAGCGGAAGAAATTATAGATGATCATTTTAATTATTTCGTTAAGAAAGATTGGCGAAAGCTCGTTCAGGTGTTGAAGTGTACCAACGAGGAATTACAGGATGCGGTGAACTGTATTACATCATTACAGCCGAAACCAGGTCTTGCATTTTCTTCTGATAAACCACTTTATATCGTGCCTGATATGGCGGTGAAAAAAGATGGTGATCATCTCGTTTTACAGATGAATGAGAGAAATATGCCAAGAATTGAAATTCACTCTGAGTATAGTGCGTTACTAAATAATAGTGAAAGTGAAGTGGCTTCTTACGTATCGGAGAAGTATCAGCATGTGCAATGGATTATGCGCAGTTTGAAACAGAGAAAACAAACACTCTTACAAGTGATGAATATTATTATGGAAAAACAGCATGATTTCTTCTGGAAAGGTCCAGAGTATTTAAAACCACTTGCTTTAAAAGAGGTGGCGGAAGAGTTGGGTGTGCATGAGTCTACAATTAGTCGTGCAACGCGTAATAAATATGTGCAAACGCCGCATGGTTTATTTGAGATGAAATCGTTCTTTAGTAATTCTATTTCTACGACGGAAGATGAGGCGGTTTCTACAAAGCGTGTGAAACAATTCATTCAAACGCTTGTTGGAGCAGAAAATAAGAAAAAGCCACTTTCGGATCAAAAGATTTCAAAATTATTAGAAGAAGAGTATGAAATCGTTATTTCTCGCAGAACGGTTGCGAAATATAGAGAACAAATGCATATTCCTGCTTCGTCTCTAAGAAAAACAATTGGATAGGTGAAGAAGATGAAGGTTGTACTATATACAAAAAAAGATTGTGGTCTTTGCGTGAAGGCGAAACAAATTTTAAAGGAAGTACAATGTGAATATTCTTTTCAAATTGAGGAAATAGATATATATGAAGATAATGACCTTTTAGAGAAATACCATCTAATGATTCCTGTTGTAGAAATAGGCGGAAGACAAGTAGAATATGGTAACATTCACAAAGGTGTCATAATAAACTATATAAACAATGCAGTTAAGAGTTGAATAAGTTTCTATCTCCTGTTACAATAATACACGTAGCAGGGATTATTTTTTTAACCTAAGTGGGACACAAAATGTCACTACGGGACACAAAGTGACCACAAAGGAAAATGAACCGATGTAGTGAGGAGAAAAGATATGCGCTCATGGATTCAGAACACAAAAAAATTATTACCTGATCTGCTACCTGTTATGCAAACGAGAATGCAAGTGCTTCAGTACATTAGGCTTATGCAGCCGATTGGAAGAAGAAACTTATCTGCAAGTCTCGGTATGACAGAACGAGTATTGCGAAGTGAAGTTCAAGTTTTGAAAGAACAAAACTTAGTTCACGTCGCTTCTTCTGGAATGACTTTGACAGAAGAAGGAACAGCTTTAGTTCTTGCTTTGGAAGACTTTATGAAAGAAATTTCCGGGTTAAAGGTTTTAGAAAAACAACTTAAGGAAACATTAGACTTGGATGAAGTTTTCGTTGTCCCTGGTGATAGTGATGAATCACCTTGGGTCAAACTGGAGATGGGCCGTGCTTGTGTGACTTGTATAAAAGACCGTCTGACAGTGAATAATATCGTTGCTGTGGCTGGGGGAACTACGCTAGCTGCTGCTGCGGACATGATGCAACTTGATTGCAAAGATTTACATATGCTATTTGTCCCAGCACGTGGTGGAATTGGAGAAGGTGTCGAGTTAGAAGCCAATACCATTTGCGCCAAAATGGCACAAAATACGATGAGTAATTATCGCTTATTGTATGTTCCAGATCACGTTAGTAGCGAAGCATATGCGTCTATTGTAATAGAGCCCTCCGTGAAAGAAGTTCTTGAGTTGATTCGATCTTCCAATATCGTCATTCATGGAATTGGTGATGCGTTAATAATGGCACGTCGCAGAAATACTTCAGAAGCAGATTGGTTAAAGATTCAGGCAAGCGAAGCAGTTGGCGAAGCTTTCGGTTACTACTTTAATGAACAAGGAAATGTTGTTCATAAAGTAAGAACAGTTGGTATGCAACTTGAAGATTTACAACATGTATCTCACGTTGTCGCAGTCGCTGGAGGTTCTTCAAAAGCAAAAGCAATACAGGCTGTAATAAAGCAAGGGCACACTTCAATTCTAATTACAGATGAAGGTGCAGCAAAACAATTAACAAAGGGTAATACCCTTTAATATAATCCCCCAAGGAGGAAATTTAAATGACTAAAATTGGTATTAATGGATTTGGACGTATCGGACGTAACGTATTCCGCGCAGCTCTTAACAACTCTGAGGTAGAAGTAGTAGCAATCAACGACTTAACAGATGCTAAAACATTAGCTCACCTTTTAAAATATGATACAGTTCACGGAACTTTAAATGCAGAAGTATCTGCTAACGAAAACAGCATCATTGTTAACGGTAAAGAAATTAAAGTTATCGCTGAGCGTGACCCAGCTCAATTACCATGGAACGACTACGGAGTAGAAGTAGTAGTAGAATCTACTGGCCGTTTCACTAAAAAATCAGACGCTGAGAAACACTTAGGTGGATCAGTTAAGAAAGTTATCATCTCAGCTCCAGCTTCTGACGAAGATATCACTGTAGTTATGGGTGTTAACCACGAAGAATACGATGCAGCTAACCACAACGTAGTATCTAATGCTTCTTGTACTACAAACTGTCTAGCTCCATTCGCTAAAGTATTAAACGAAAAATTCGGCGTAAAACGCGGAATGATGACAACAATTCACTCTTACACTAACGACCAACAAATCTTAGACTTACCACACAAAGATTTACGTCGTGCTCGTGCAGCGGCTGAAAACATGATCCCAACATCTACTGGTGCTGCTAAAGCTGTAGCATTAGTATTACCAGAACTTAAAGGTAAATTAAACGGCGGCGCTGTACGTGTTCCAACTGCTAACGTTTCTCTTGTTGACTTAGTTGTTGAACTTGACAAAGAAGTAACAGTTGAAGATGTAAACGCAGCATTCAAAGCAGCTTCTGAAGGCGAATTAAAAGGTATCCTTGGATACAGCGAAGAGCCATTAGTATCTATCGACTATAACGGATGTACAGCTTCTTCTACAATCGATGCATTATCTACAATGGTAATGGAAGGTAACATGGTTAAAGTACTTTCTTGGTACGATAACGAAACTGGTTACTCTAACCGCGTAGTAGACCTAGCTGCATACATGACTTCTAAAGGTCTTTAATTCTTAAGTATATAAGCAATCAATGACAAAACGAGGGAGAGGGTTTGTTCCCTCTCTCTCTTCTTTCGTTTTAGAAGCAAATGTGATAAGCTTTTGAATGGGTTTTGTCAATCCTAACTAGTAGTCGGAGGGAAATCCAATGAACAAAAAATCAATTCGTGACGTAGATTTAAAAGGTAAGCGTGTATTTTGCCGCGTTGATTTCAACGTACCTATGAAAGAAGGCAAAATTACAGATGAAACTCGTATCCGTGCAGCTCTTCCTACAATTCAATATTTAGTAGAGCAAGGTGCGAAAGTAATTTTAGCAAGTCATTTAGGCCGTCCAAAAGGTCAAGCAGTAGAAGAATTACGTCTTACTCCAGTAGCAGCACGTTTAGGCGAGCTTCTTGGTAAAGATGTTAAAAAAGCGGACGAAGCATTCGGACCAGTTGCACAAGAAATGGTTGCAGCAATGAACGAAGGCGACGTAGTAGTTCTTGAAAACGTACGTTTCTATGCGGGCGAAGAAAAGAACGATGCAGAACTTGCGAAAGAATTTGCAGCTCTTGCTGATATCTTCGTAAACGATGCATTCGGTGCAGCTCACCGTGCTCATGCTTCTACAGCAGGTATCGCAGACTACCTACCAGCAGTATCTGGATTATTAATGGAAAAAGAGTTAGATGTATTAGGTAAAGCACTTTCTAACCCAGAACGTCCATTCACAGCTATCATCGGTGGTGCGAAAGTAAAAGATAAAATCGGTGTAATTCGTCATCTATTAGACAAAGTAGATAACTTAATCATCGGTGGCGGACTTGCTTACACATTCGTTAAAGCTTTAGGTCATGAAATTGGTCTATCTCTATGTGAAAACGACAAAATTGAACTAGCTAAAGAATTTATGCAACTTGCAAAAGAAAAAGGCGTAAACTTCTATATGCCAGTTGATGTTGTCATCACAGAGGAATTCTCTGAAACTGCAACAACTCAAATCGTTGGTATCGACTCTATCCCTTCTACATGGGAAGGCGTGGACATCGGTCCTAAAACACGTGAAATTTATGCAGATGTAATTAAAAACTCTAAGCTTGTTGTATGGAATGGACCAATGGGTGTATTCGAAATGACTCCATTCGCAGAAGGTACAAAAGCAGTAGGGCAAGCATTAGCAGATGCAGAAGATACATACTCTGTTATCGGCGGTGGTGACTCTGCAGCAGCTGTTGAAAAATTCGGTATGGCTGATAAAATGAGCCACATTTCTACTGGCGGCGGTGCGTCATTAGAATTCATGGAAGGCAAAGAGCTTCCAGGTGTAGTTTGTCTTAACGACAAATAAGTAGCAGCCAAAGAAAAAGGACGGTGCAAAGCATGCGTAAACCAATTATCGCAGGTAACTGGAAAATGAATAAAACTCTATCTGAAGCAGTTAGCTTCGTAGAGGAAGTTAAAGGTCAAATCCCAGCAGCTTCAGCTGTTGATGCAGTAGTTTGCTCTCCAGCTCTATTCCTAGAGCGTCTTGTAGCAAAGGCTGAAGGAACTGACTTACAAGTAGGTGCACAAAACATGCACTTCGAAAAAAATGGTGCGTTCACTGGCGAAATTAGCCCAGTAGCACTTAGCGACTTAAAAGTAGGCTACGTAGTACTTGGCCACTCTGAGCGTCGTGAAATGTTTGCTGAAACAGACGAATCAGTAAACAAAAAGACTCTTGCAGCATTTGAACATGGTTTAACACCAATCGTTTGTTGTGGTGAGACTTTAGAAGAGCGCGAAAGCGGAAAAACATTTGATCTAGTAGCAGGTCAAGTGACAAAAGCACTTGCAGGTTTAACAGAAGAGCAAGTTAAAGTAACTGTTATCGCTTATGAGCCAATCTGGGCTATCGGTACAGGTAAATCTTCTTCTTCTGCAGATGCAAATGAAGTATGTGCGCACATCCGTAAAGTTGTTGCAGAAGCAGTTTCTCCAGAAGCTGCAGAAGCTGTTCGTATTCAATACGGCGGTAGCGTAAAACCAGAAAACATTAAAGAGTATATGGCACAATCTGACATCGACGGCGCTTTAGTTGGCGGTGCTAGCTTAGAGCCTGCTTCGTTCTTAGGTCTTCTGGGGGCGGTAAAATGAGAAAGCCAACAGCTTTAATCATTCTTGATGGTTTCGGACTACGTGAAGAAACTTACGGGAATGCTGTAGCACAAGCTAAGAAACCTAATTTTGATGGTTACTGGAACAAATTCCCTCACACAACGCTTACAGCTTGTGGTGAGGAAGTAGGTCTTCCAGCAGGTCAAATGGGTAACTCAGAGGTTGGTCACTTAAATATCGGTGCTGGCCGCATCGTATATCAAAGCTTAACACGCGTAAACGTTGCAATTCGTGAAGGTGAGTTCGATCAGAACGAAACTTTCCAAAATGCAATTAAAAGCGTGAAAGAAAAAGGTACTGCTC
This sequence comes from Bacillus sp. NPDC060175, assembly GCF_042728695.1. NCBI lineage: Bacteria > Bacillati > Bacillota > Bacilli > Caryophanales > Bacillaceae > Bacillus > Bacillus sp. NPDC060175. Next base: position 84,124 of record NZ_JBHWYR010000003.1, on the reverse strand, counting down.
TTCATTTATTCGGTTTACTTTCTGATGGTGGTGTGCATAGTCACATGAACCATATGTTTGCTCTTCTTCGCTTAGCAGCAAAAGAAGGCGTGGAGAAAGTATATATCCATGCATTCTTAGATGGCCGCGATGTTGGACCACAAACAGCAAAAGGTTATATCGATGCAACAAATGAAGTAATTAAAGAAACAGGAGTAGGACAATTCGCGACTATCTCTGGTCGTTATTACTCCATGGACCGTGACAAGCGTTGGGATCGCGTAGAAAAATGTTACCGTGCTATGGTGAATGGTGAAGGCCCTACTTATAAATCAGCAGAAGAGTGTGTAGAAGACTCTTATGCAAATGGTATTCATGATGAATTCGTATTGCCGTCTGTAATTGTTAACGAAGATGACACGCCAGTTGCAACAATCAATAATGATGATGCAGTTATCTTCTATAACTTCCGTCCAGACCGTGCAATTCAAATTGCTCGTGTATTTACAAACGAAGACTTCCGTGAGTTCGATCGTGGTGAAAAAGTACCTCACATTCCTGAGTTCGTTTGTATGACACATTTTAGTGAAACTGTAGATGGTTACGTGGCATTCAAGCCAATGAACCTTGATAACACATTAGGTGAAGTTGTTGCGCAAGCGGGATTAAAGCAACTTCGCATCGCGGAAACTGAAAAGTATCCGCACGTTACATTCTTCTTTAGCGGTGGTCGTGAGGCTGAATTCCCGGGAGAAGAGCGTATTTTAATTAACTCACCGAAGGTTGCAACATATGACTTGAAACCTGAAATGAGCATTTATGAAGTAACGGACGCTTTAGTAAATGACATCGAAAATGATAAACATGATGTTATCATTCTTAACTTTGCAAACTGTGATATGGTTGGCCATTCTGGGATGATGGAACCAACAATTAAAGCAGTAGAAGCAACTGACGAATGTTTAGGAAAAGTTGTAGAAGCGATTCTTGCAAAAGATGGTGTAGCACTTATTACTGCTGACCATGGTAATGCCGATCAGGAGTTAACTGCTGAAGGCGGTCCTATGACAGCTCATACAACTAACCCGGTTCCTTTCATCGTTACAAAAAATGATGTAGAGCTTCGTGAAGGTGGTATTTTAGGAGATATCGCTCCAACAATGCTTACACTTTTAAATGTGGAACAACCGAAAGAAATGACAGGTAAAACAATTATTAAATAATTTGCTTATATAAAAAGGAGAGAATTTATTATGTCAACAATTATTGATGTTTATGCTCGCGAAGTCCTTGACTCTCGTGGTAACCCAACTGTAGAAGTAGAAGTTTACACAGAAAGCGGCGCATTCGGACGCGCTATCGTACCAAGTGGTGCATCTACTGGTGAGCACGAAGCAGTAGAATTACGTGACGGTGACAAATCTCGTTACCTTGGTAAAGGTGTTATGAACGCAGTAAACAACGTTAACGAAGCAATCGCTCCAGAAATCGTTGGTTTCGACGTAACTGATCAAGCTGGTATCGACCGTGCTATGATCGAATTAGATGGTACTCCAAACAAAGGTAAACTAGGCGCTAACGCTATCCTTGGTGTATCTATGGCAGTAGCTCACGCAGCAGCTGACTTCGTAGGTCTTCCATTATACCGTTACCTTGGTGGATTCAATGCAAAACAATTACCAACTCCAATGATGAACATCATCAACGGTGGTTCTCACGCTGATAACAACGTTGATTTCCAAGAGTTCATGATCTTACCAGTTGGTGCTCCAACATTCAAAGAATCAATCCGTATGGGTGCTGAAGTATTCCATGCACTTAAAGCTGTATTACATGACAAAGGTCTTAACACTGCAGTAGGTGACGAAGGTGGATTCGCTCCAAACCTTGGTTCTAACCGTGAAGCATTAGAAGTAATCATCGAAGCTATCGAAAAAGCTGGTTACAAAGCTGGCGAGAACGTATTCTTAGGAATGGACGTTGCTTCTTCTGAGTTCTACAACAAAGAAACTGGTAAATATGACCTTGCAGGCGAAGGCCGTACTGGCTTAACTTCTGCAGAAATGGTTGATTTCTACGAAGAGCTTTGCAAAGACTTCCCAATCATCTCTATTGAAGATGGTTTAGACGAAAACGACTGGGATGGTCACAAATTATTAACTGAGCGTATCGGTGATAAAGTACAATTAGTTGGTGACGATTTATTCGTAACTAACACTCAAAAACTTGCTGAAGGTATCGAAAAAGGTATCTCTAACTCAATCTTAATTAAAGTTAACCAAATCGGTACTTTAACTGAGACTTTCGAAGCAATCGAAATGGCTAAACGTGCTGGTTACACAGCAGTTGTATCTCACCGTTCTGGTGAAACTGAAGATGCTACAATCGCTGACATCGCAGTTGCAACTAACGCTGGCCAAATCAAAACTGGTTCTATGAGCCGTACTGACCGTATTGCTAAGTACAACCAATTATTACGTATCGAAGACGAGCTAGGCGAAATCGCTGTTTATGCTGGTTTACAATCTTTCTACAATATCAAACGATAATTGTAGAAAATAACGACAGACCGTGAGAAATCACGGTCTGTTTTTTTATGTTAAAATTGTTCATCTGTCATGAATGACATGAAATATTTAAAAAAGAGATTGTAATCAAAATCTATAGCAATTTGCTGTGAGGGCCGATTGATGAATGGGCTTGATCCTACTAAAGAGCGGAAATCACCGATGCTTGCTCCTTGAGCGTAAGATTCGGTCATGACGGTAATTGGTGATTTGTAGTAGGTAAACATAGAATTATCAAGTAAAGCTAATATCGGTAGCGTGTCATGAAAAGGGCAGCCTTTTAATTGAGGTAAAATTTTTTCGTAATATCCATAGTAGTAATGATCGAATAGAGGTTTGACGAGAGAAGCCTTTCCTTTCGCCTCAATATATTCAGCCATGTCAGGTGTAACGATGGAATACTGCGTTACATTTAACGGGTATATGTACATGTTGGATGCGGATTGTAATACAATGTTAGCCGCGATTGGATCACCATAAAAATTCGCTTCTGATACGGGAGTTACATTACCTGGGTGCAAAAAGGAACCACCCATTACATAATAAGATTTAATTTGCTGCATTAAGTTTTTATATAAAATAAATAAAATAGCTAGGGAAGTGAGTCGCCCTAAACTTACAATGATTAGTTCGTCTTTATACTGCTCGATAAGAGGGATAACTTTAAAGAAATTCTCCATTTCTCCGTTTTGTAACTTTTCATTTGGAATGATTGGTCCTAATCCTTCTTTACCGTGAACATCGGTAAAAAAAGCGGGTGGACATCCATTGAGAGGACGTTCTGAACCACCAAATATTTTTATATCTCTATTTCTTGATTTTTGTTTAAGAAAATGAGCATTTTGTACGGCCATTTCTTTTGGAACATTGCCGTAATCAGCGACAATCCCAACGATGTCAATTTCATCGATAAAGAATGCGAGGAGGAGGGCTATCGTATCGTCGATTCCAGGATCACAAAAAATGAGAACTTTTTTAGACATATGTTCACCACCTATCTTTATATATATGTGTGCTAGAGAGAAGGCAGAATGAAAATGGAGTGAAGGGTTTTATCCCGCATTAACTGCCCGTAAAAGCCCGATTGGCGAAGGCTAATAATCAGAGGGGGATGGACACCCCCCCTCTGATTAAAGTTTCACTTTATTTTATTGAAATAATAACAATCAAAATTCAGAAAATATAAACTTTGTATATTAGGTCAATGTTTTTGACGTAAATTACATGTGGAAACGCAGTCATATCAAGGGTGTAAGCGTATAATATAGTGGATTTTCGTTGTTGATTTGATAAATTGCAGGTTTTTACAATTTATACTATGATAAGGATATTAACAGAAGATCGTATAAACATGAGGGATGATGAACATGAAACTTACAAAGATTCTTGTCCAAATTGCTGCTCTTTATGTATTGTATATGGTTGGAAATTGGGTGCAAGAAATGTTGAATATTCCGATTCCAGGAAGTTTGATTGGGATGTTCCTTCTACTTGTTTTACTTAGCCTAAAAGTACTTCCAGTGAAATGGTTTGATTTAGGAGCAGAAACACTCGTTGCTATTATGCCGTTTTTATTAATTCCGCCAACGCTTGGCTTAATGAATTACGGTGCTTTTTTTATGAGTAAAGGAATTTCTCTTTTCATTACAGTTGTAGCGAGTACGTTTTTAATTATTATTGTCGCAGGACATACAGGACAATATCTTGCGAATAGAAAGGAAAAAGAGACACAATGAGCAAAATATTAATCGGAATTGGTTGGGTTCTTTTTACGGTGCTATTATATCAATTATCTAAAAAAATCTACAAATTATTTCCAACGCCATTTACCATTCCAATGCTTGTTGCAACAGGATTAATGGCTTTCTTATTTATAGTGCTTGATATACCATATCAAAATTATATGGAAAGTGGTGGTGGCTGGATTGCGAAGCTACTCGGACCAGGTGTTGTAGCATTTGCAATCCCGCTTTATAAACAACGTCATGTTCTGCAAAAATATGTTGTACCAATTGCTGGTGGTGTATTAGTAGGTACAACAGTTGCTATTGCAAGTGATTTCGCTATCGCCACACTTATGGGAACAGATAAAAGCTTAATTTTATCTTCTTTACCAAAATCAGTGACAATGCCAGTTGCGATGAGTGTATCGGAACAAGTTGGTGGTGTCCCGTCCTTAACAGCAGCCTTCGTCGTTATCGCAGGGATTACTGGAACGATTACGGGACCAATTTTATTAAAATGGAGCCGCGTTACAAACTCAGTTGGTAAAGGGATTGGCTTTGGATGTGCTTCTCATATTATGGGTGTTATGAGAGCGATGAAAAATAATGAGCATGAAGGTGTTATTGGATCGGTAACAATGACATTAACAGCAATTTTGACATGTTTGCTCGGACCGTTATTCGCAATGGTGTTTATGTAATAGAAGAAAAGCGAGAGTGACTCTATAGCTCTCGCTTTTCTATAGGATTTATGCTAACATTTAAACTAACTGAATCTTTGTAGGAGGTACGCCAAGTGCATACGTTATTATCAGTTTTACTTATTATTGTATCGATTTTAATGATTGTTATGGTACTTATGCAGTCTAGTAATAGCTCAGGCCTTTCAGGCGCTATTTCAGGTGGTGCAGAGCAATTGTTTGGTAAGCAAAAAGCACGTGGAATTGAAGCGGTATTAAACCGTATTACAGTTGTCTTAGCTGTATTATTCTTCGTACTAACAATTGGTGTTACGTACTTAAATTTATAGAATTAAAAAGAAGAAGCGTTAGCCGATTATGCTAATGGTTCTTCTTTTTTTAATTTGTTATTCGAAAAAAGTTTCTAATTAGATTATAGAATTATAAATATGGTACACTAAGAATAGAAAGAATACGACTAGATTACAGAAGAGAAAGAGGAGAAGTACATGATGAAATTAGCATCTCCAAAACCATTTACATTTGAAGGTGGAGACCGCGCTGTTTTGTTATTACATGGATTCACAGGGAACTCAGCTGACGTACGCATGCTAGGGCGTTTCTTAGAGAAGAAAGGCTATACTTGTCATGCGCCAATTTATAAAGGACACGGCGTACCACCAGAAGAGCTTGTTCATACAGGCCCTGAAGACTGGTGGAAAGATGTAATGAATGCCTACCAGCATTTAAAAGATCAAGGTTACGAGAAAATAGCTGCGGTTGGATTATCATTAGGCGGAGTATTCTCATTAAAACTTGCTTATACATTACCGATTTTAGGTGTTGTACCAATGTGTGCACCGATGTACATTAAAAGTGAAGAAATTATGTACCAAGGTATATTGGCATATGCCCGCGAATATAAAAAGCGTGAGCAAAAATCACCAGAACGAATTGAGCAGGAAATGTTTGAATTTAAACAGACACCAATGAATACATTAAAAGCATTACAGGAGTTGATTCGTGATGTACGCAATAATGTTGATATGATTTATGCTCCAACATTCGTTGTACAAGCACGTCATGATGAGATGATTAATACAGATAGTGCTAACATTATTTATAACGGTGTAGAATCTACGTTAAAAGACATTAAATGGTATGAAGACTCTACGCATGTCATTACACTTGATAAAGAACGTGATGTGCTACATGAGGATGTATATAACTTCTTGGAGCAACTAGATTGGTAAGATCTAGTTGCCTCTTTTTTTCATAAGGGAATTTATTATCCCAATTGGTGTGGGCTAATAATCAGTGGGGAGGGACAAAACTCCACTGATTAAAGTTACACTTTATGAAAGCTGTAAAAAATCATTGGGAGATGATTAAAGTTTCACTTTATACATCCCCCATCTTTCGGATACACTAAATAATATAAGGGTTTAAAGGAGGTATTTCTGCTTGGAAGAAATCATGCAAGAACATATTGATAAGTTGTTATTATTTATGAGGGAAGAAGCGTATAAACCGTTAACGATACAAGAATTAGAATCGGCATTTGGAATCGAAGGCTCTGAGGGCTTTAAAGATTTCGTAAAGGCACTTGTAATGATGGAAGAGAAGGGGCTTGTTATCCGCACACGTAGTAACCGCTACGGTCTTCCAGAAAAAATGAATTTAGTACGCGGTAAATTAATTGGGCATGCACGTGGTTTTGCGTTCGTTGTTCCAGAAGAGAAGAAAACAGGAGATGATGATCTTTTCATCCCGCCTACAGAATTAAATGGTGCACTTCATGGTGATACAGTATTAGCACGTGTTAGCGCGCAATCAAGTGGATCACGCCAAGAAGGCGCGATTGTTCGTATTTTAGAGCGTGGAACGAAGGAACTAGTTGGTACATATACAGAGTCAAAGAACTTTGGATTTGTTATACCTGATAATAAACGCTGGACAAGTGACATTTTTATCTTGAAAAGTGCATCTATGGGTGCTGTAGAAGGCCATAAAGTAGTTGTGAAAATTACGGGCTACCCAGAGAACCGTTTAAGCGCAGAAGGTGAAGTTATTCAAATTCTAGGTCATAAAAATGACCCAGGAGTAGATATTTTATCTGTCATTCATAAACACCATTTACCTTTAGCGTTCCCTGAAGAAGTGATGGAACATGCAAACAGTGTACCAGAAACGATTTCAGAAGAAGATATAAAAGATCGCCGTGATTTACGTGATCAAATGATTGTTACAATTGATGGTGCGGATGCGAAAGACTTAGATGACGCTGTTACAGTAACGAAGCTTGAGAACGGTAACCATAAGCTTGGCGTTCATATTGCGGATGTAAGTCATTACGTTCAAGAAGGTTCTCCAATTGATGTTGAAGCAGCGGAGAGAGCAACGAGTGTATATCTTGTAGACCGTGTAATTCCGATGATTCCGCATCGTTTATCAAACGGTATTTGTTCATTAAATCCGAAAGTAGACCGTCTGACACTATCTTGTGAAATGGAAATCAACAATCTAGGTGATGTTGTAAAACATGAGATTTTCCAAAGTGTAATTAAAACGACAGAGCGTATGACGTATGCTGACGTAAGAAGCATTTTAGAAGATGAAGACGAAGCACTAATTGAACGCTACGAGCCGCTAGTACCGATGTTTAAAGAAATGGGGCAGTTAGCACAAATTTTACGTGAAAAACGTATGCGCCGCGGTGCGATTGACTTTGACTTTAAAGAAGCGAAAGTACTAGTAGATGAAGAAGGAAAACCGACTGATGTTGTAATGCGTGATCGTTCTGTATCAGAGAAGTTAATTGAAGAGTTTATGCTTGTTGCGAACGAAACAGTAGCAGAGCACTTCCACTGGATGAACGTACCGTTTATGTACCGTGTCCATGAAGATCCGAAAGAAGATAAGCTTGAGCGTTTCTTCGAGTTTGTAACAAACTTCGGATATGCAGTAAAAGGACGTGCGAATGAAATACATCCTCGTGCGTTGCAACAAATTCTTGAAATGGTTCAAGGTCAGCCGGAAGAAGTAGTCATTTCAACAGTTATGCTTCGTTCTATGAAGCAAGCACGTTATGATTCGGAGAGCTTAGGACATTTCGGTTTATCAACTGAGTTCTACACGCATTTCACATCACCAATTCGTCGTTATCCAGATACGATTGTTCATAGGTTGATTCGTGAATACGTCATTAATGGTAAAGTAGACAACGAAACGCAAGCGAAATGGCGTGAAAACTTACCTGAGATTGCAGAGCACTCTTCTAATATGGAACGTCGTGCTGTTGAAGCAGAGCGTGAAACAGATGAAATGAAAAAAGCAGAGTATATGGTTGATAAGATTGGCGAAGAGTATGACGGTATGATTAGCTCTGTAACAAACTTCGGTTTATTCGTAGAGCTTCCAAATACAATTGAAGGTCTTGTACACGTTAGCTATTTAACAGATGATTACTATCGTTATGACGAAAAACATTTTGCGATGATTGGAGAACGTACAGGTAACGTATTCCGCATCGGTGACGAAATTACAATTCGTGTTATTAACGTAAATAAAGACGAGCGCGCAATCGACTTTGAAATCGTTGGTATGAAAGGCACACCTCGTCGTAAGTTCAAAGATCGTCCAGTTGTGATTGAACAGCCAAGAACAGGCAGAAAGAAACGCGGTGGACGTAGCGAGCGCACTAATGAGCGCGGTGGCGAGCGCGGCACAGGAAGAAAGTTTGATCGTGGTGGACAAGGAAAAGGAAAAGGATCAGCATCTCCATCAGCATCCACATCCGCTAGTCAGCCAGGGAAAAAAGATGGTAACGGTAATGGTAAGAAGAAAAAAGGCTTCTTTGAAAATGTACCAGGATTCAAGAAGAAAAAGAAAAAGCGTAAGTAAGAAAAGAGTGGCTTCGCTTTGATAAAAAGCGAGGCCTTTTTCTTTTTTGTTGTAATCCAGCTACAGTGGCTAGAATGTGAGGTGGCTTCGCTTCTTCCCAGGAGGCAAAGAACGCCTCAA
>NZ_JBHWYR010000003.1:0-75052 GCF_042728695.1 Bacillus sp. NPDC060175 | reverse complement strand
AGGTCAGAAGCTCCATCCACCTCACATTCTGAGCGAGCCACTTTCGCTTTTTATGTAATCCAGCTACAGTGGCTAGAATGTTCGGTGGCTTCGCTTCTTCCCAGGAGGTAAAGAACGCCTCAAGGTCAGAAGCTCCATCCACCTCACATTCTGAGCGAGCCACTTTCGCTTTTTATGTAATCCAGCTACAGTGGCTAGAATGTTCGGTGGCTTCGCTTTTTCCCAGGAGGCAAAGGGCGCCTCAAGGTCAGAAGCTCCATCCACCTCACATTCTGAGCGAGCCACTTTCGCTTTTTGTTTACATTTGTTACAATGGTAAAAATAGAGGAGGGACGTTATATGCCAAAAGGTACAGGTAAGGTTATTGCACAAAATAAAAAAGCATTTCATGATTATTTCATCGAAGAAACATACGAAGCAGGGCTTGTCCTTCAAGGGACGGAAATTAAGTCGATTCGCGCTGGACGCGTGAACTTGAAAGATGCGTTTGCACGTATACATAATGGTGAAGTATGGGTTCATAATATGCATATTAATACGTACGAGCAAGGGAATCGTTTTAACCATGATCCGCTTCGTACGAGAAAATTACTTCTTCATAAAAAAGAAATTGATAAGCTAGCGGGAGCTGCAAAAGAAACGGGTTACGCATTAGTTCCACTTAGAATCTATTTGAAAAATGGATTTGCAAAAATGGCACTTGGTTTAGCAAAAGGTAAGAAACAATATGATAAACGTCATGATTTAAAAGAGAAAGAAGCGAAACGTGAAATTGCACGCGTGTTCCGTGATCGCCAAAAGATGTAATACAGATATTTACATTTGTAAAACGGCGCGCGTATGATATAATAACTTATGTAAGGTTGTTGTACATTGAAAAACAGCTCTTAGTAGCTATCACGATATTTTCTTCGTATGCTCCATTTTTATCATGGGGACGTTACGGATTCGACAGGGATAGTTCGAGCTTAGGTTGCGAGTCGAGGGGATCGGCCTCGTTAAAACGTCAAAGCCTATAATTGGCAAACAAAACAATCTTTCTTTAGCTGCTTAATTGCACTAAAGGTTCCTCCCTCCATCGTCCATGTGGTAGGGTAAGGGACTCAAACTAAGTGGACTACGCCGGAGTTCGCCGTCTGAGGGCGAAGGAAGAGAACAATCAGACTAGCAACTTGGAAGCCTGTCGATAGGCCGAAGAGTTTGCGAAATGCTAATATATCGACTACACTCGTAGAAGCTTAAGTGCCGATATTTTTGGACGTGGGTTCGACTCCCACCGTCTCCACCAATACATATTTGGTGGTTTTTTTATTTTATATGATATGAACCATAAGTTTGCCGGTTTGGCAAGCTTATGGTTCTTTTTGTTTTGTGGTTGTATAAAATGCTTAAGTTGATGGGGATGGGGCGGTACCCCTGAAACAGAAAGTGAAGAAATAGTTATTGATGATAAGCAGGTAGATACTATAGCTGCCCCTTAATGATTAAATAGCATTTATTTAAATCTTCATATATTTTGTGTTTTTATCCATATCTATTGTAAGATTGTATAGAGCTATTCTAATAAGCTGTTATAATGGCTTTTTTTAGGAATTTAATATTTATAAATCTTAAATTATTTTTTTTGGATAATTTTTTATCTAACTAAGTTATATTGAAGTAGAGGTGAACCATCGGTGAAGCAGGTGTTGGTAATTAAGAATGAACGGTCTTTTGCAAAGAAAATCGTAAGCGGTCTAACGCAAGAAGGCTATTTCATTTTAAAACTTCACAATGAAAACCAAGGTTTAAATATAATATATGAACAAGATTGGGATATTATCATATTGGATTGGGATTCATTAAGTATATCGGGACCAGAAATTTGCAGACAAATACGACTTGTTAAAACGACACCGATAATTATTGTGACCGACAATATTTCTAGCAAGGATTGCATAGCAGGGTTACAAGCAGGAGCAGATGATTATATAAGAAAACCATTTGTGAAAGAAGAATTAGTAGCGAGGGTTCAAGCTATTTTAAGGAGAAGTGACTGTATCCAGCAAAATGAGACAAACTTTTTTCAGTTTAAAGATCTCTTTGTTGATGCATCTAGCCATATTGTGAAAAAAGGTGGTAAAAATCTCTCGCTTACTAAGCGCGAGTACGATTTACTTGTATTTTTAATTAAGAATAAAAATACAATATTGAGCCGTGAAATGCTTTTGAATCAGGTTTGGGGGTATAACGTAGTAGTCAATCCAAATGTAGTAGACTTATATATTGGGTATGTAAGAAAAAAGTTAAAGTGCGAGAAGAAAGAGAGATATATTCAAACGATACATGGCAGAGGCTATTCAATGGTTGAATGATAAAAATAAGATAATAGGTAAAGTACAGTTTGTCATAATAGAAAAAACGAGTAAAACTATTTCATACAGTTTTACTCGTTTTTTCTATTAAACCTGATAATCAAATAGTTTCTGTGAAATATTAAAAGACGGAAACTATAAAAAGAAGATTGCTACCAGGCAATGGATTATGAAAAATTAGCTATTAATGGGCATTTTTTTGCAGTAGAAATCATGGTTTATAAGGTGCCCAATCTATTGATTAGTACGTGTGGGGGATGACTCTGGTGCGCATTAGATGAGACTGTATCTAATTTGTGTTTAGTTTTATTAACTCACACCATTCACAAGATTTTCACATAATTAATGACTATACTTATTAACAGGATATTCAAATGAAAATGATTATCAATAGCAATTTAGATGCATAAAGGTTACTATCTAATTTAATCTATGGACGTTATCATTTTCGAACTAAATTACATTATAAGGAGTATACGTATGAAAAAAACTATGCTTTTAAAATTAGTAAGTATTTTAGCAATTTTCACTTTAATGTTAGTAGCTTGCTCAGATTCAAGTAAGGAAACTTCGAAAGCTAATAAAGGTGATAGTAGTGATAAGCCAAAAACAGTTGAAATCACTGATGCACATGGAACTGTTAAAGTCCCTGTAAATCCAAAAAATGTAGTTGCTTTGGATAATAGAACTTTTGAAACTTTAGCTGATTGGGGAATTAAATTAGCGGCTGCTCCAAAGGATGTAATGCCTGCAGATTCAGCATATGTAAAGGATAGTAAAGTTCAAAATATTGGAAATCACCGTGAACCAAATCTTGAAATTATAGCAGCGGCAAACCCTGAACTTGTAATCGTTGGTCAAAGATTTGCTGGCCATTACGAAGAGATCAAAAAATTAGTGCCAAATGCAGCTGTTATTGATCTTAATGTTGATGTTTCTGAGAAAGCTACTAAGCCTGGAGAAAACTTAGTAAAAGGACTTAAAGATTCTACAATTTCTTTAGGGAAAATCTTTGATAAAGATAAAGAAGCTAAAAAATTAGTAGCTGATTTTGATAAATCTATTGAAAATGTAAAATCTGCTTATAATGGAAAAGATAAAGTTATGAGTGTTATCGTTACTGGTGGGAATATTGGTTTTGCTGCTCCTCACTCTGGTCGCGTTTGGGGACCAATGTATGAGATTTTCGGTTGGACTCCAGCACTAGAAGTGTCTAATTCTACTGCAGGTCATAAAGGTGATGACGTTTCTGTTGAAGCTATTGCACAAACAAATCCTGATTGGCTTTTCGTATTAGATCGTGATGCTGCAACATCTGATGCTGCTACTTCAGCTCCTGCTCAGGATGTTATTTCTAAATCACCTGCTCTTCAAAACACAACTGCTGTTTCTAAAAAACAAATTGTTTATGCACCAGCAGATACTTACACAAATGAATCAATTGAGACTTATATAGAGTTGTTTGGAAATATTGCAAAAACTTTAGCTAAGTAGTGTAAAGGAGTACGAAACAGTGTCAAAAAATATGATTTCTAGGGTTGAGAATATTTCTCAACCCCAGTTTTATAATCACAATAAAATATGGACAAAACCTTTTATAATAGCGATTATGATTGTTATAATTTTAGGGATTATATCACTGTTTACTGGAGTTTATGATATACGTGGACAAGAGGACGGAATGGAGATGTTTTTCATAACTCGTGTTCCGAGAACAGTAGCATTAATGCTTACTGGAGCTGCAATGGCGATGGCAGGGCTCGTAATGCAACTCATTACACAGAATCGCTTTGTTGAACCTACTACAACGGGGACTATTGAATGGTCAGGCTTAGGCCTGCTTTTTGTATATTTATTATTTCCTGCCCCGACTTTAGTTCAAAGAATGACTGGTGCAATCATTTTTTCTTTTATAGGAACTATGATTTTCTTTCTATTTTTAAGAAGAGTTAAACTTCGTTCGTCTTTAATTGTCCCGATTATCGGATTGATGCTTGGAGCAGTTATTTCTGCAGTGTCTACTTTTTTGGGACTCCTTTTTCAAATGACGCAAAGTATTGAAACTTGGTTTGTAGGTTCATTTGCTACCGTTCAGGTGGGAAGATATGAATATTTATGGCTGATTGTTATCGTTACTTTGCTTATTTTTATGTATGCTAATAGATTGACTCTAGCTGGACTAGGAGAAGATGTTGCAACAAGCCTTGGAGTTAATTACAATAGAATTGTTCTTTTTGGGACTGGCCTTATCTCTGTTGCAGTTGGAGTTGTTGCAGCTGTTATTGGAAACTTACCTTTCTTGGGATTAATTGTTCCAAACATTGTTTCAATGTTTAGAGGTGATGATCTTAGGAGTAATTTACCTTGGGTATGTGTGATCGGAATGGGGACAATAACTGCCTGTGACATCATTTCTCGAACAATTATAAAGCCTTTTGAAGTACCTGTTTCTTTAATACTTGCAACAGTGGGAGCAGTCGTGTTTATTACTATTTTATTGAGACAAAGAAAACCAAGGAGGCTACGATGATCACATTAGAATATAGAAATAAAAAAAATGTCGAAATCGATTCTAGCCTTCATAATGAAAGTAGATCAGCTAGTGCTTTTCGTTCTAAGAAGGAAGAAAGACGTTATTGGATTTTACTAATAACATTGATTGCTTTAGGCCTCCTTTCTTCATATGGACTTTTAGTTTATAACAATCCAGTTCCGATAGACTCACCTTCTTTTATCCCAGTTGTTAAGAGAAGGATAGTAGCTATTGTTGCAATGATTATTGCTGCAGTTTGCCATAGCTTGTCGACAGTTGCTTTCCAATCTATTACGAACAATAAGATTATTACTCCTTCGCTTTTAGGTTTCGAATCACTTTATTCAGCAATTCAAACGAGTACAATATTCTTCTTTGGTGCTAGTGCATTAATAAATTTTAGTGGAATTGGATCATTTTTATTTCAAGTTGTTGTTATGGTCTTCATGAGTTTGATACTTTATGGATGGTTACTTTCCGGTAAATACGGTAATTTACAACTTATGCTTTTAGTTGGAATTATTATTGGTACCGGGCTAAATTCTGTGTCAACTTTCATGAGAAAACTACTTGCGCCTTCAGAGTTTGATATTTTACAAGCAAGATTATTTGGTTCTGTTAATCATGCAGATTCTGCATATTTTCCTATTGTAATTCCTATGATCATAATTGTAGCAGTATTAATTTTTGCTCATGCTAAGAATTTGAATATATTATCACTAGGAAAGGATGTTTCTACTTCTTTTGGAGTTAAATATCAACCTAGTGTAATTTATACGCTTGTATTAGTTGCTATTTTGATGTCCATCTCAACAGCTCTAATTGGGCCACTTACTTTCTACGGCTTTTTAGTAGCAACTTTGAGTTATCAGGCGGCTTCAACTTATGATCATAGATATATTTTTCCAATGGCTTTTGCTATAGGATTTTTGATAATGACGAGTGCATACTTTTTAATGTATCATGTATTCCATGCTCAAGGTGTAGTTTCAGTTATTATCGAATTATTTGGTGGAATAATATTCTTAACTATAGTTTTAAGGAAGAGGGCTTTATGATAAAAATTGATAACGTTAAAAAGTTCTATACTGATAAGGTAAAAATAGGACCTTTAGATATTGAAATACCAAAAGCGGGCTTTACTTCTTTAATTGGACCAAATGGAGCTGGAAAGTCAACGACACTTTTGATGATTGGAAGACTCTTAGATATGGATGAAGGTCAAATTCAGGTAGCGAATATGGATGTTTCTGAATCCAAATCAAAAGACTTAGCAAAAGTTTTGACTATATTGCGACAAGAAAATCATTTTGTAACGAGGCTTACTGTTAGACAACTAGTTGGATTTGGGCGCTTTCCTTATTCAAAGGGAAGGTTAACTAAAGAGGACGAGGTTATTATTTCTAAATATATCGATTTCTTGGATTTAACTAATTTAGAGAATAGATATTTAGATGAGCTTTCTGGTGGTCAAAGGCAAAGAGCATATGTAGCGATGGTATTGTGCCAAGAGACTGAATATGTACTTTTGGACGAGCCTCTGAACAACCTTGATGTTGCTCGTTCTGTTCAAATGATGGAGCATTTGAGACGTGCAGCTAATGAATTCGGAAGAACAATTTTGACTGTTATGCATGACATAAATTTTGCTGCTAAATACTCTGACAAAATTTGTGCTATGAAAGATGGACAAATTGCTGCTTTTGGAACAGTAGAAGAGGTTATGGACCCAAAAATTTTGACAGATATTTTTGAAACAAAAATAGAAATTATCAATGGTCCTTATGGTCCGATCGCTGTTTATTAGTTACAAAATGTAAAAAATGAGTATGCAAAAAAACTAATAGAAAATCAAATTATATATTGTAGCTTGCGTAAATCATGCCAGCTACTCTAGTTGAAGTTGCTGTCTGTATTTTATAGGCAGTAGCTTTTTTTAATGCGATTGCCCATGATAACTCTTAATGTTTCTGGCTGCTCGTAACAGTCCCACAGGTATTTTGCGACGCTTTGAACGCTCGGATGGTGACGTAGGGGAATTATTATCTTCTGGCTTGGTTAGCGCTCACAATCTAACACAATTGTGTTAGACAAAGTAAATATCACCAAACTTTAATACGCTCATGATCGATTGATGAGTGTGTACTGCTGGGATTAGATTTCCTTGGAATTCTAAATCTTTTGTTGTACAAGCATCTTCAATTACAACACATTGAAATCCTAAATCACTGGCAGCGCGTACTGTTGCATCAATACATACATGAGTCATCATACCGCAAATGACTAGTTGCTCTATTTTCTCTTCTTTTAATATTTGTAATAAATTTGTTCTTAAAAAACTGTTAGGATGATGTTTTTGTATGACTCTTTCAGTAGCAATCGGTTGTACGTCATCATGAATTTGAGCCCCTACTGTCTCGGGTAAGAAGAAAGTAGCCCATTCATTGTTCGCAATATGTTGTACGTGAATAACTGTTTTATGTTTTTCACGAAACACTTTCAATACTTCCGTCGCTTTTTGTACGGCTTTTTCAGGCTGATGTAATTCCATATTGCCGCCTTCAAAGTAATCATTTTGTATGTCGACTAATAGTAACGCTTCGTTCATAGTAAATCCCCCCACACTTATTTATACAGCATGTTATTTGTACTGTACCGTTATTATATAAAGTGCAAGTATGTGGAAGTAATAACGTCATGAAACGATTTTGACGTATATAGTTTCATGGTGTAAAAAGTAAAAATTGGTATGGTAACAATAATCAAAAAGAGAAATATGAATATTATCTTTTTAATTCACTATTAAATCCATCTAATTCTTCTTTTTATAATTAAGTATATAAATACTTTACTCTTTCCAAAACTGTTCTAGCAGAATAACGATCATAGTACCCACAAGTAATCCATTACTTAAAACATATTGTAAGGAAGAAGGAATTCCGCTAAATGCACTTTCTGGAAGAAACATTATTCCCAAACTGATTAATAATGAAATTCCTAATATAGTTAATCGGCGTTGATTTAATTCTTCACGTAAAATGGATTGAAATGAAATGCCTATTACTTGGACAAATGTTGCTAAAAGTGCGGCATTAGCAATAGGACCTGGTAGCAAGGATATAAAGCTTACAATTGAGGGAATAAAAGAAATTCCTGCTAATATGAGACTTGCTATAAGGAACGACTTCATTTTTCTTTGTCCTGTTAGTTGAATAAATCCTGCTGATGCAGGTAATGGTACAATTCCAATTGTAGAGAACAACGACGAGATAATATGTGATATACCTCCGGCCCACACACCACGGTTCAGTGTTTGCTTTTCATTTTCTTTAGATAACGGAGCCACTTGTTTTACAGCTGAAACAGCAGCAATCGTATTTGCAACTAAAAGAAATGTAAATAAAGTTGCAGTTAGAGTCATTCCAATATCGAATCTAGGCATGCCCCAAGCGAATATCTCTGGTAACTTAACTAACGGTGTGTGTGAAGGCATATGAGATGATTTTCCTAATACAGCATACAAAAGCCAACCAAATGAAATGCCAAGTAACACAGCGTAACTTTTCATCCATCCTTTCCCTTTAATTGATAAGAAGGTAATCATGGCAAAAACAAAGAGTGCAATAGTAGCTGTTGTATAATCAGGATGAGTTGCGGCCCCTTGTAACCCCATCATTCCTTTTAGTAACACACCACTAAGCTGAAGGGCTAAGATTAAAAGAAAAGTTCCTGTAACTAAAGGGGTAAATAAACGCAAGGTTCGATGTACAAGCCCTGTTATACCAAGCGTGAAGAGTAATATACCTGCAATAATTAACCCGCCTTCTAAAAGTTGCAACACGTCTTTTGCGCTTTGACCCTGATGCATAGCTACTTGTCCCAGTATGACAAATATACTTACCCATGAACCGGCTGGACCATCCGCTATGGGATAGCGATGCCCAAACCATGCTTGTATAAATGAACTTACTCCCACGACTAAAAAAGTTCGCTGCATTAATGTTGAAATATCTTCTATTGATAAATGGAATATGCCACCAATAATTATAGGCAATGCAATTGCATTTGCTAATAAAAACACAAACCACTGTAGAATACTAAAGCTCGTATCAAAGTATTTTTTATTCATATTATTCTCCTTTGCCGAAAAAGAATCTCATAGTAAAAATCCACCCTTTCTATACAGTTAGATTAAAAAGGATGGATTTTGTAAATCTATAAAATCATTTTAATTATATAGATAGATTTTTAATTAATTACCATGTACGGAACGGTAAGAATTTCCCGTTAAGTGTAATAACGATACGAGGATCGCCACCTTTTGGATCTTCTTGTGTATCCACACCTAGATTGAAGTTAATTGCACTCATTACACCTTCGCCAGCTTTTTCTAAGATTAATTCTCTAAGAGTTGGTGCGTATTGTAACATCATTTCATATAATCGATATAAGATTGGGTCAGTAGGAGGCATTTGCATTACTTGACCTCGAAGTGGAACTACTGTTAATGCCTGAACTACTTCTTCATCTAATTCTAATAGTTTACCAATTTTTTCTGCTTCCAGACGTGTCATTGTAGCTTGTCCTAATAATGCTGTTACAACCCAAGTCTCAGAGTTTTCACTTACTTTTGAAATTTCTTCCCATGTTAAACCTTTTGCGATTTTTGCTTCCATAATTTTTTGCGTAGCTTCTTGTCTATTCATATCTAATAACTTCCCTTCATTTAAGTAATAATTAATGTTCCATACCATTTAATTTTTTATATCCATCAACTACTAAATCTAATTTACCTGTGTGAGGATCAATAACTAGACCATGTACAGGAACATCTTTTGGAATAAGTGGATGATTTCTTAATAAATCAACATTAGCTTGAGTTGAGTCGCAGACATCATCGAATCCAAATAACCATTTTTCAAGGTCAACACCAGCATATTCAATTGCTGATAAAATTTCTGGTGAAGCTACTCCACGATCTAATATTTTTTGAAGTGTTCCTTTTGGATTAGTTTGGCTTGCGCCACATCTATGGTGTCCGATAAGAAAGATTTCATCTGCATTTAGATCATATACTGATGCTACAACACTTTGCATAACGCTATCGAAAGGAGAAGCAATTTTACCACCTGCATTTCTGATAACTTTTGCATCACCATCGTGTATATCTAAAGCTTTTGGAAGTAGCTCAATTAAACGAGCATCCATGCAAGAAACAACAACCATACGTTTTTTAGGCATTTTTGTCGCTTCACAAGGAGCGTATTCCTTATTTTCTACAAATTGTTCATTGAACGATAGGATTTCTTGTAATAACATATTTGTAACCTCCTTTAAATCTAGATGTATTTTTTTGTTGCGTCCTCTATGTTATAAGTGAATATAACTGATAAATAATGTGATGTAAGAGGATAAACTAAGTATAGTGAATTGTATCGATAAGCAGAATAAGCTGGCGAAACACTTTCTGGCTTTCTACTTTCACGGTGAAAGGATTGGTTTATATCATTGATCAAACAGATTTTGAGATACTAAAATTATTAGGAGAAAACTCAAGAATACAATGGAAAGAACTTGGTCAGAAAATACATATGACGGGGCAGGCTGTAGGAAATCGAATTCGAAGGTTAGAGGATTTAGGGATTATTGAGCAATACACAATCGCAATAAACCGAATCAAATTAGGACAAGTAGTGACTGCATTTGTTACTTTGTTCGTAACAACAGCTAATCATCAAGAGTTTATGAATTTCTTTCAAGGAGAAGAAGGAATTTCTGAAGTACACCGTATAAGTGGTGAGGGGTGTTATTTATTAAAAACACATTTCGCTTCTAATGAAGAATTGGATAACTTTCTAGGACGACTATTAAAGTATGGGAATTACCGTGTTAACCTATCAATAGGGAAGTTAAAATAAACTTTCTGCAAGTTTATGGTTCTTTTTGCTGGTGGGAAAGATATGGTTCCAAAAATAAAAGGATTATCTCTTATTAAATAAGAGATAATCCTTTTATTTGTTTTTAATAATTATTGATTATTTTACATCTGATTTTTCTTTTTTCATTATTTGCTTTTGACTAGTGAAGGGAACTTTTTTAACATCAAAACCCCTGCGCTGTATGCAACAGGGATTCTATTATTACTTATCTGACGGTATGATCCTATTTCATTTTATAGCTTATTTAGAAGAATCATGTACAGGTTTTGATTTAGTGTCCTCAGGCATTTCAAAGGTTTGATTATGGTTAGATTTCACATCTTCGTTAGGAATTGCTGGCAATGCGTCTTCAGGTGAATTATGGATTGGCGAAGAAGTTGTTGTTCCATCTACACTTGTTGTAACTGACATTGGTTGATTTTGATCAATTTTTGTACCTTTGTCCATCTTTTTTGCGGATTCTTTTTCACTTTTATTTGTTTGTTTCCATTCTATTTTTTTATTCGATTCTAGTTTGTTCGTTTTCATATCTTCTGTATCTACTGCACCACCCGCTAATAATCCTGTACTTAAAAGTGTTCCTGCTAATAATGTTTTAAACATTTTCCATTACCTCCTTGTTTAAGATTACATTTAGCATAAAACAAGTATCTGGAGTTTATTTGGAGTTCATCTAGATTTTATGTAAGTTTTGCATGTAGGGGCACCATACGAAAAAAGAAAATTGTGCGTTTGGACAAAAAGTAGCCGATTCCCTGTATGTTAAGGAACCGGCTACTTTCTATACTACCTTTTTATGTTTATGAAATTAAAAATGATAGAGTAGAAATCATGTATGAAATAAATGTAAGTAACACAAGGAAGAATATAAGCAGGGTATTGGATACACATCGTTCTATTCTTTTTTTCATTTAAATTTACTTTATTTTTTCAATTTGGTAGGATCAATTTGAAGTTGACCTTTCCAAGAACCAGATAATTTTCCAATCCTGCTTATATTTACATCTAATGTAAGTGGTTGTTTGAAAGAATCTTTCCCTTCAGGACCTTCGATAAATGTAATGACACCTTCTGGTCTATCCTTAAAACGAATACCTATATGCTTTAATTCTTCACCGGATGCTTTTAGTTCTAATGGTCCACCATTTGCTCCTTGAATAAATGCTAATTGTCCGAAGTACCCATTTTTCTTATACTCTGGGTTTTTTTCTTGTTGACCATTTACTTTGCCATCATCTTTAAGTTGTAACCCCGTTGTATCAAATTCAAACGGTACTACATTTCCATTTTCTTTTTCAATTTTGTAATGAACGGATATACGTGCATCCGCTACATATAATTCTTTCAGATGTACTGTAACACCTTGATCTGTAATCTTTTCATCAAGAGGAATAAATTGCCCTTTTGTAACGTCTCTTCCTTCATCAATAATCGTATCATTTGAAATTGCATTGGAAAAATAAGAGGCAACATCTGTAGCTGCCACTCGAACTTGTGGAATCATGGCTGTTGAAAAAAGCCCTGCTACCGCTACTGCTATATACATGAAACGTTTTGATTTTTTATTCATATTTGTAAATAATCCCTTCTTCTGTTCAGGTTTTTGATTGATATAAGAAACATCTTCTAATTTTGCGCGATTTTCAAATGCTTTCCACGCTTGGTCTACATCAATTTTGATTTCCTTTGATGAATGTACTATTTCTTCCTCTAACATGACATTTTCCCATTGATTTAATTTGCTAATTTCTAGTAATAAGTCTTGGCATGCGTTACACGTATCTAAATGTTTTGTGAATTCTTTTCTTGTCTCATAAGGTAATTCCCCATCCATATATGCTTGAATAAATCCCACATCATAACAATTCATTTATTACGCCTCCTCTAACTGTTTATAAATCTTACGAAACTTTTGTTTGGCTCGGACTAATAATGTTCCAATAGAAGATATGTCGATTTGAAGCACTTCGGCAATTTCCTTATACTGAAAACCAGAAAATTTCATCAATAAAATGGTTCGATCTCGTTCATCCATGTTACGGAGTACCATTTGTACCTTTGTAATTTCTTCTTGTCTAATCCAGTCATCATCTAATGATGAAATATGTTGTACTTCATGATATTGTATGGTTTTATCTACTCTCGCCTGATGTCGTTTTTCAGATCGTAGATATTTATACGCTACATAAGTAGAAGATTTTATTAGCCATCCAGGTAAGTGTTCAATTCTCTTCCAATCGTTGCGATATAGCTGTAAAAAGACTTCTTGGGCTAATTCTTCAGCGATAGTCTGATTTTTGACAATCCATACGATCTGTTTCACAACGTAAACATAGTTTTGTTTAAACAAATCTTCAAATGTCACATCCGAAAAAGGGCTGTCTTCCTTTTTTATTTTTAACATGTCAGTTAAAACCTCACTCTCATTTGATGCCTGTATTATAGAGAACCCGGAATAACGGGTTTTGTGACAAAATTTTTTATTTTTTTATTATGTACGAAAAAAATATTCATCTGTTAAGGTGAAAAAAGGATGGCAGTGTTCGAGTTGTAATAGTGTTTCTAACTATGCACATAAGTGTATTTTACAAGATTAAACACGTCTTATTGAAAAGGCGATTTATAATAGTGAGTTGGAGGAGCTTCTGAATGTGCAATTAAGCTCAATCGTGAAAAGGTTACTTCAAGTATTGGAAGTTCTATATACCGGTGAGAGTAAAGGGAGGAAGTATGATTTAACACTTTATCAGTAAGGAAAGTAAAAGGATCATCAATTAATTGATGATCCTTTTACTTTTAGAAATTTATTTTACACCTAAATTTTCTTTTGTTTTTGCAGGTAAATCAGCCTTTCTGTATTTCTTCATATTTTCTTCTTTTTCTTGAAATAAAAAATATTATTGGTACATTAATTTTTGATGCAAAGTTTAATCAGCTCATTCGAATATCAGATGATGCTTCTGAAGAAGGTTTCCCAGATCCGCTTTTACAACTGAAACGGCAAGAGATGAAGCTGAGAAAATGGCTGAGTCTACATGGTTTACATAATCTTCCGATTGAATCCCTTGTTGTAATTAGTTCACCTCGTACAATTATTAAAACTTCAGATAAAATACTTCTTAGTAAAGTTATCCACAGTGCAAATTTACCTAATAGAATAAAACAAATTAAAAATCAATATAAAGAAAAATCGCTTGGCAATATAAATGGACTTATAGATCAAATTATGAATGAGTATTCTCCACAGCGACAAAATATTCTTGCGCAATATAAAATTAAAAAAGTGGAATTGCTAAAGGGCGTACAGTGTGAGGAATGTTTTACAATGGCAATGTTAAAAGAAAAACAGGGATGGCGTTGCTCAAACTGTAATAGTGTGTCTAAACACGCTCATTTACGCGCTTTACAAGATTACACACTTCTATTTGAAATGATAACTACTAATAGAAAATTGAGGGATTTTCTTAATATGCAATCTAGCTCTGCTGTTAAAAGACTCCTCCAAACAATGAACATCCCCCACACAGGGGAAAACAAAGGACGAATATATGATTTAACTTCTTTCCAATGATAATTTTGCTATAATAAATACGTACGTATACGAAGGGGAGTTTAAAGAGAAAATGAAGTCATTTAATATCGATCATCTTATAGCTAGCGTGTTACAGTGGATATTAAATATAGCTCTAATTATATTGTCCATTGTCTTATCTATCTTTTTAATTAATGAGACAATCACATTTATTCAATACATATTTTCGGCGAAGAAGTATACATCTTATAAATTGGTTGAAAGTATCATCGTCTATTTCTTATACTTCGAGTTTATTGCATTAATTATTAAGTATTTTAAATCGAACTATCATTTCCCGTTACGTTATTTTATTTATATCGGAATTACGGCATTAATTCGGTTAATTATAGTATCTCATGAGGAACCGATGGAGACGTTATTATATGCGGGATCCATTCTTGTTTTAGTCATTGCTTTATACATATCGAATATGAGAGATTTGAGAAAAGAGTAGTAGTGCAGACATCAGTTTGCGCTACTTTTTCATCTTGACCTTCAAGTTACTTTAAGGTTTACAATGAAATTAGGGCGTTTGAAATCGAAAAAAATTGAGAAATTAAGTGAAGAGGTTATTTTACTTGGAGGTTATAGAAATGAGTCAGGAATTAAAGTTACGTCCTTTAGAACGGGAAGATTTAAAGTTCGTGCACGAACTTAATAATAACGCGCATATTATGTCTTATTGGTTTGAAGAGCCATATGAAGCTTTTGTAGAACTACAGGATTTATATGATAAACATATCCACGATCAAAGTGAACGCCGTTTTATCCTGGAGAAAGATAATGAGATGGTTGGATTAGTCGAGTTAGTGGAAATCGATTATATTCATCGAAGAACTGAATTCCAGATTATTATTGATCCGAATTATCAAGGATATGGTTATGCAGCGGAAGCAACACGTTTAGCGATGGATTACGCTTTTTCTGTATTAAATATGCATAAACTCTATTTAGTTGTTGATAAAGAAAATGAAAAGGCTGTACATGTTTATAAAAAGGTTGGATTTATGGTGGAAGGTGAGTTACAAGACGAATTTTTCGTTGATGGTAACTATCATAATGCGATAAGAATGTGTATGTTCCAGAAGCAATATTTTGAAAATAAGTAGTTGAATTATTTGGAAGTAATCTTGACGCTTCATAAAACCGTATGCTAAAATCCCTTTTAAGTATTAAGGAAGGTGTAGAACATGCTTTATATAAAATTTGTAAAACTCATTAGAAAACTTTGCTCCGCACAAATGTATACGGTGAAGCGTTGTACGGAGCTTAATCAAGGGGTATAAATCCCCGATATTCATCGGCTGAATAACTTTTCTAAAAAAGTATAGTTTATCTATGCTTATTTGGTTTTGGTTTTTAGCTGATGTATAAAATAGATTAAGGGGCCATAGACAATGCTTTGTCTATGGCCCTTTGTGTATATTATTCCGATGATTTTTTACAATAAATTGGAGTAGTATAGGAAAAACCACGAAGCAGAGGGCTAGTGTCGAATGACGCTATCTCTCTGCTTTTTTTAATTTCAGGAAAAGAGGAATACGAATGAGTTTACTTAAAGTTGAAAGTTTATCACATAGTTTTATAGATAAAGCCTTATATGAAAATGCTTCTTTTGATTTGCATAAAGGAGAACATATGGGGATTGTTGGACAGAATGGTGCGGGGAAAAGTACGTTAATGAAAATATTGATTGAAGAAATAATTCCTGATAAGGGAGACATAAAGTGGCAGCCTAATATTCAAATTGGGCATCTTGATCAATATGCAGAAATTGATGGAATTTATACCATTTCACAATATTTAAAGAGAGCTTTTCATGATTTGTTTGAAATGGAAGATAGAATGAACAAATTGTATGAAGAAAGTGCTATGACAGGTGATCCTGACAAATTGTTAAAAGCGGCCGCATATCAAGAACAACTTGAGGCTCGTGATTTTTATTCGGTAGATAGCACAATTAATAAAATTGCAGTTGGCTTAGGTATTGATGCTATTGGCATGAATCGTATAATCGCTGAACTAAGCGGGGGACAACGTGCAAAAGTAATTTTAGCGAAGCTTTTATTAGAAGAGCCTAATATTTTATTACTAGATGAACCGACGAACTTCCTTGATAAAGAGCATGTGGAGTGGCTTGCTAATTATTTAATGAATTTTGAAGGGGCTTTTATTGTAGTGTCACATGATTTTGATTTTCTGGAAAAAGTGACTTCTTGCATATGTGATGTAGAGTTTGGAACGGTTAAGAAGTATTACGGAAAATATTCAGATTTTGTAAGACAAAAGGAGCATTTGCGAAAAGATTATATTCGCCAATATCATGCACAACAAAAAAAGATTGAAAAAACGGAAGAGTATATTCGTAGAAATATTGCTGGAGTGAATTCAAAAATAGCACAAGGACGTAGAAAGCAGTTGCAACGTATGGAAAGAATTGCGCCACCAAGTTTTACTTATAAACCGTCTATTCATTTTCGGGAACTTCCTATTTCAGTTCAAACAGTTCTTGAGGTAAATAACCTTGAAGTTGGTTATGACTTTGCTCTCTTACCAAAATTGAATTTCTCAGTAATGGGTGGGCAAAAACTTGTTATTACAGGGTTCAATGGAGTAGGGAAATCTACTTTATTAAAAACAATCGTTGGCACTATTGCTAGTATTTCTGGAGAATTTCACTTCTCAGAGCAAATAAAGATTGGATATTATGAACAAGATTTAAATTGGAGCAATGATTCTTTAACGCCGCTTCAAATTATTTCAGAACAGTTTCCTAAACTGAATATGAAGGAAATACGTCATCATTTAGCTGCGTGTTGTGTGAAGGATACTCATGTTTCGCAAGAAATTCATACGTTAAGTGGTGGTGAACAATCGAAGGTGAAACTGTGCGGATTATTATTATCACCGTGTAATTTTTTAATCTTAGATGAGCCGACGAATCATTTAGATGCAGAAGCGAAGGAATCTTTGCAAAAGGCATTAATTCAGTTTAAGGGTAGCATCATACTCGTATCTCACGAAGCACGTTTGTATCATGATTGGGCAGATAGTATTTTCAACATAGAGAGTGGTTTAATCGAGGAGAGTAAAAAAGATGATAAATGATAATGATTGGAAAGTGAAAATAATAATGTTTTTGACCGCTCAAACGATTTCGTTGTTCGGTTCATCTCTCGTACAGTACGCGATCATATGGTATATCACCCTTACAACATCATCAGGAGTGATGTTGACCATTTCAACTGTTTGCGGTTTTCTACCACAAATTGCGATATCTTTATTTGCTGGTGTGTGGATTGATCGTTATGACCGTAAAAAAATGATTATGTTATCGGATGGGATTATAGCGATTGCTACGTTAGTTTTGGCAATTTTATTTTTAGCAGGATATAAAAGTATTTGGATGTTTTTTATAGTATTACTCATTCGCTCAGCTGGTACAGGGGTACAAACACCGGCTGTGAATGCGTTAATTCCACAAATTGTTCCGAAAGATTATCTTATGAAAGTAAATGGGATAAATAGCAGTATTACATCTATAATTATGTTTCTTTCTCCAGCAGTAAGTGCTGCAATTCTTTCTATTGCCAGCATTGAAACGACATTTTTTATTGATGTTATTACGGCTATAATCGGAATTAGTATTATGTTTATCATTCAAGTTGAAGGACATGTGAATGTAGAGAGTAAGCAAAAGTCTAATCTACAAGGTATAAAAGAAGGATTTGTTTATTTAAAAGAAAATGTATTTATTAAAAGGCTACTCGTTTTATTAATCATTATCATGATTTTAATAAGTCCAGCTGCCTTTTTAACACCTTTAATGGTAACTCGTTCCTTCGGAGCAGAAATGTGGAGACTTACTGCTAGTGAGATGACCTTTAGTGCTGGTGCAGCAGCTGGTGGCGTACTGATTGCAGCGTGGGGTGGCTTTCGTAATCGTATGCATACAACGGCGATAGCCTGTGCGTTATATGGTCTGCTTATGATAGGACTAGGAATTGCACCGATATTTATTATGTATTTAGTCTTTAATTTTTTAATTGGTATAACAATGCCATGTTTTAATACGCCAGTTACTGTGTTATTGCAGGAGAAAGTAGATCCAGTTATGCATGGCAGAATGTTTAGCCTCGTACAAATTGCAAATTCATGTGCTTTACCTTTAGGGATGGTTATATTTGGTCCTTTGGCTGATGTGTTTAGTGTAGAGATTTTGTTAATTTATGCTGGGATATTCGTACTATTATGTGCAATGTATGTTGTATTAAGCAGGAAGTTTGAAGTGTAAATATTAATTGTCTATAAAAGGTTTGTGAGGAAATTTAAGATGCTTCATAAACCTTTTGTTTTTATATTAGTCAATAATATTTTATTTTGGATAATATGATGTTAATTAATTAAGAAGAATTATATGAATAGAGGAGAATGTAAAATGAAAAATAAATACGTAGTAGCCATTTCTTTCATGATCTTAGCGATTATTTCTTTAACTATACATGCTTCAAACAGTAAAGTAGGAGCGAATGGATTTCTTGAAGAACCTTTCTTTTTCCTAGTACCGATAAGTTATGTATTGTTCTTGAGTGGTATTGGTGTATTACTATTTGGATTTATTACTTCAAAGCTGAGAAAAAGTAATAGATAAAGTGAAGTTTAATTAGTGAGGGATTCATCAATCGGGACAAAATACTCACTATGAAATAGAAACATACCATATGGAAGAAAAATAATAAGTGAGCTGAATAATGATGAATCATTATTTTTATAATGGTAGACAAGTAGGGGCAGCTATAACGCTAGCCGGGGCACAGGGGACAATTCATGCTATGAATCAAGTTATTCAAATACAGCAACAAGCACAGCTTGCACAAATGATGCAAAGTCAGTATATGCTGTATTCACAGCTTCCGATGCAAATTGTACATTACGATGTGGATCCAGCTAGTTTATTTTCCATTCCATATGGCGGGACATACTTCTTATGAAAGAAAGCGACTGATGAGAATCGCTTTCTTTTTTTATCCCGCTATTTGCCGGGCAGTAAGACCCCCACCTCAAAATTCAGCGAAAGAAAAGAAGTTAGGTGGGGGGCGGGCTGCTCGTAAAAGCCTGATTGGTTCAACTAATAATCAGTGGGGGATGAACAAAACCTCCCACTGATTAAAGTTTCACTTTATATTCCGCCTAACTTCATTCCAAGGAATGCGAAGAAGATACCAATTATGTAAGTAGTACTTAAATATAAAAGGGATGTGTAAATTTTTTTGCGATTGAGAAGCTGAATGGACTCTAATTTAAACGTCGAAAATGTAGTGAATGCGCCCATAAATCCAGTACCTAATAATAATTGCCAGCCTGTAGTGACTCCGTTGCCAATTATATACCCGAGTAAAAAAGCTCCTGTTATATTAATAAGGAATGTAGCAATTGGAAAGGATGTTTTATTTCTTTTTTTAAACCAATTGCTAATTGCAAATCGTGTAATGGCACCGAAAAACCCTCCTGTTGCGACTAATAAAGCTCCCATCATGAGTAATCACCTTCCGTAAGATGCTTCTTAATTAAGAAATCACCAAGTGTATAGCCAAGTCCAGACATAATGAGGCCGCCAAGTATGCTACATGCTACATATAAGAAGGCCACGCTCCATTCAGAATGATTGATTAATTGCACAGTTTCTACACTGAATGTTGAAAACGTCGTAAAGGAACCGATGAATCCAGTTCCGATGCCTGTGATAACCTCCGAAGGTAAGATGTTTAGCCGAGCGATATACGCAGTCAGCCAAGCTAATAAGAAACAGCCGATTAAGTTAATGAATAATGTAGCTAATGGAAATGAATGATGCCAAAATACATGAATAGTAAGACCTAAATAATAACGGGAAAGGGCTCCTAATATACCGGCTATGCCAACGATAATATAAATCAAATTCCTCACCTCTTTAAATAGCTTGCTCAAAAAAATAGACTCCTACCAGTAGTTATACTGGTAGGAGTCATTAGCTAAGCAGCAGTTATGGCGAACTCCATCACCTATAATTATTACATATAGTGTACTAAAAATTTCGTTTGATTTCCAGTGGAGAAGTTGGTGTATTTTGTATTTCTCTAATAGTTTAAGATAGGGAATTATTACTTATAAACTAAATATAGTGATATGAGGTTTTCGGTGTGATAAAATGTTTCGTATGTCTGTCACTTTTTTATTTAACTGAAAATAAAGAAAAGTAAAATCGTATGTTTTAGAAAAGGAGTCGTTTGTTTGAAAAAGTTATTAAAAATAGTACCTATATGTATTTTAGTAGGGGTGGGAGTTGTAGGTGGGTTTTTAGCGTATATGACACTTACAAAGGAACAGCCGGCTGATGTTATAAGCTTGAAGGTGGAAAACAATAAGGAGCGCGTAATTGCGCCTGGAAATGAATTTAAAGTTACAACATTTAATATTGGATATGCTGGACTAGATAAGGATCAAGACTTCTTTATGGATGGGGGAAAAGGGTCTGGTTCAAGTAGTAAAGAACAAACGGAAACTAACTTAAAGAATATGCTTTCGTTTTTACAAAATGAGAATAGTGATTTTGCACTATTACAAGAAACAGATATAAAATCAATGCGATCATTTGATGTAAATGGGCATGAATTTTTGAAAAAAGGATTACCTGATTATGCTTCGTCATTCGGAAAGAACTACGATACGAAATGGGTTCCGGTGCCAATAACAAATCCAATGGGATATGCTGAAGCTGGATTAAGTACATTTTCTAAATATACGGTTCAAACAGCGAAGAGATTTCAGCTTCCTGGAATGGAGCCGTGGCCAAAGCGTTTATTTGATTTAGACCGAGCGATTGTTGAACATAAAATACCTGTTAATAATGGGAAATTTATTAGACTCGTAAATTTACATTTGTCTGCTTATGATGAAGGCGGGAAAATTAGAAAACAGCAAGTAGAATATTTAAAAAAATATATGAACAAGCATTATGAAAATGGTGATTATGTCATAATGGGCGGAGACTGGAATCAATTACTTTCTAACGTTCAGTTAAGCGATCCTAAGTTTGTGAAAGAGCGTCCTGAGTGGTTAGTAGAATTACCGAAGGGCTTTACTGACGGTGGATTTAAGTGGGCTGTAGATCCGTCTGTTATGACTGTGAGAGATGATGTAAAGAAATACGTGGAAGGTGAAAACTTTGTCACGATTATTGATGGCTTTATCGTTTCACCGAATGTTGAAATTGTAAATGTACAAGGGAAAGATTTGAAGTTTGAAAATAGCGATCATAACCCAGTGAGTGCGGTATTCAAGCTGAAGTAATCGATACGTATGAGTAAGAAGGTGGGGCTTCATATATGGAGTGGTTAAAGAGAACTTGTTTTTCTAACCTCGAGAAAGAATCGCAGAAAAATCATTTATTGTTGTTTATCACGATTTGTAGTTTCTTCCTTGGGATAATCGCGATTGGGTATTACGGATATATTTTTACAGAGAGAGCAATAGCATTTTGGATGTGTGGTATTTCTATCGTAGTATTTGGAACGCTGCTTACTTTTATAGAAAGTATGGAAGCAATGTATAAATACATCATGACATTTATGCTACTTATTATGTCTTTCATTATGGTACAAGCTTTTAATGAAAGCCCAGCTGTATTTCAAATGATCTATTTTACATTAGCGGTTTCACTTATTTATTTGAGTGAACGTCTTATTTTAATCCTTGGCGGGGTAGCAGTTGTTGTTACATTTATACTTTGTAGTTATTGGCCAAATCAATTTTTTGCTTATACAGCGTCATCTGAAGCTGCAAATTTCGCAAGCTTGTTAGCGATTGTAACGATCGCAATGTGGGGTGTCACAAAGATTGGTTCTAATCTATTGGCTCGTTTAAGTGATGAGAAGCAAGCAGTGATGAAGAAAGCTCAGGAGTTAGAAGAAACGCAAAGGCTTATTGAGGAAACTGTTGTGAAGTTAGATAGTAATTTCAATCATTTAAGGCAGAATATGAACACGTCGATGGAGTCGATGAGTGAAATTAATTTTGCTTTTGAAGAAGTAGCAGTTGGCACCCAATCACAATCAGAGATGATGTCACGTTCAGTAGAAGTATTGAATGATATGGAGGAAAATATTAACCAAATCATCCCTCAAGTAAGGAATGCTTCGATTCGCGTTGATAAAAGTTTGGAAATCTCAAAGGGTAGTGTAAACACTTTAAGAAATTTTGAAGCTAACATGAGAAGTTTAAATGATGTTGTTTCACAATCAGGAACTATATTTAGAGAATTGATGACACAATCGAAACAAATTAATGAAATTGTAGATGTAATAACGAATATTTCAAGTCAGACGAGTTTGCTAGCTTTAAATGCAAATATTGAAGCTGCAAGGGCAGGAGAACATGGAAAAGGTTTTGCTATTGTAGCGAATGAAGTGTTAAAGCTTGCTGAAGAATCGAATCATTCTGCGGGGAGAATTCAAGGGATTTTGAAGGAGTTTAGTAATCAAGCAAGTAAAGTAGAAGTGCAGGTAGGGAAGTCAGAAAGAGTACAAGAAGAGTGTAACGAAATGTTAGCAAGTGTTTTAACGAATGTAACGGATTTAGGGAAGTTTATTGATACGATTAATGATGTAATGAGGGAGATTGTTGATCATCAAGAAAGTTTCCAAGCTAAAACGACGAATATCGTAAAGGATGTTACACATGCTTCTAACGTAATTCAGCAAACTTCTGCAGCTACGGAAGAAGTGTTAGCAAGTATTGAAGAAGAAAAGAATCGAAATGATACGTCGGTGAAGACGCTACATACTGTTAGCGAGCAAGTGAAGTTGCTAGAAGATATTTTAGAAAAATAATATCGCTGAAAAAGAGCACAAATGATGTGCTCTTTTTCATTTGAACGAATACTTGATAGGAATTTAATTGCTTTTCTACGAGTTTTCTGCCAAGCTTAAGGGGATAAAGTGAGACTTTAATCATTGGGGGCTACCTATTGATTATTAGTTGAACCCGCAAATAGCGGAATAAAATACTTCAAAGAAAGAAATATATAGGTGAAGCATATGATTGAAGTTAAGACTTCTGAACTTAGTGATGGAGAATTTAATAGAGGTGTATTTGCAACTCGTGATATTAAAAAGGGTGAGTTGATACACTCAGCACCAGTTATCTCTTATCCGAATGAACAGCATGAACACATTGAGAAAACGTTACTTGCTGATTACGCATTTGAGTATGGGGTAAATCATACGGCATTCCTTTTAGGATACGGCATGTTATTTAATCATTCATATAAGCCGAACGCAACGTATGATATTGTCTTTGAGAATCATACGTTTAACTTCTTTGCTTACAAAGATATAAAAGCGGGAGAAGAGATTCTAATCAATTATAATGGTGAAGTTGATGACGAAGAGCTATTATGGTTTGATAAGGAAAAAGAAGAGAACGAAAAATAATTTAAAGAGTATAGAAAGGGCGCATTCTGTGGGATGTGCTCTTTTTTTAATGGAGAAAATAAAGTAAAGATTACAAAAAAATACCACTTTTCTTGCGTATGGTATAGTAAGATACTGAAGGGTATTGCTTTGAAAAACCTATATATTTTACAAATTGTTGTCTATATGGTTACATGTCAAGTTTAGTAGCTCATTTGGGTTGCTTTATTATGCGATATATATTTTAATATGAGTGGAACCTCTTATAATTTAAGAGGTTTATAGGTGTGCTTTATGTACACTTTATCTACCACTTGGGCTTTTTATTTGTAGCGCATTGTTATGTGGGGATATTATGGGCCCGTGGACAGCGGGATAAAAAGATTATAGAAATAGAGGAATCGTAAAATGAATATGCAAGAGGTTTATAAATATTTAAGTACAGTATTGCCTGAAGGTCATGTGAAGCAAGATGAAATGCTGAAGAATCATACGCATATTAAAGTGGGCGGGAAAGCGGATGTGTTCGTTGCTCCTACGAATTATGATGAAATTCAAGAAGTTATAAAGTATGCGAATCAACACAATATTCCAGTTACGTTTTTAGGAAACGGATCTAATGTTATTATTAAAGACGGTGGTCTTCGCGGGATTACAGTAAGTTTAATTCATATTACAGGTGTTACTGTAACAGGGACAACGATTGTTGCGGGGTGTGGTGCAGCGATTATTGATGTGTCACGAATTGCATTGGATCACAATTTAACAGGACTTGAGTTTGCTTGTGGTATTCCAGGTTCAGTTGGTGGAGCGTTATATATGAATGCTGGTGCATATGGCGGTGAAGTAGCTTATGTATTAACAGAAGCAGTTGTAATGACAGGTGATGGAGATTTACGTACTTTAACGACAGATGAGTTTGAATTTGGATATCGTAAGAGTGTGTTTTCTAATAATCATTACATTATTCTTGAAGCAAAATTTGAGCTTCAAGAAGGTGTGCGTGAAGAGATTAAGGAAAAGATGGATGATTTAACGTTTAAACGTGAATCAAAACAACCTTTAGAGTATCCTTCATGTGGTAGTGTATTTAAGCGCCCACCAAATAATTTTGCGGGTAAGCTTATTCAAGAATCAGGACTGCAAGGTAAGCGAATTGGCGGAGTGGAAGTTTCTTTAAAACACGCTGGATTTATGGTGAATGTTGATAACGGAACAGCGCAAGATTATATCGACTTAATTCATTTCGTACAAAAAACTGTTGAAGAAAAATCCGGTGTGAAATTAGAGCGAGAAGTAAGGATTATTGGAGAAGATCTACAGTAATCTTTGGATAAAAAACGTATAAAAGTATGAATTATTTCGAAATAACATTTGGGTATTGTTGACAATTTGATTTTGATTCAATATAATGGCTAATAATTTAACAAATAAAATATACGTTGAAAGAGCCCAGTAGCAGTTTGTCACTGTTATCAAAGAGAGCTAGGGATTGCTGGAACCTAGCACAAACAAACCTGTGAATTACACTCTGGAGTATCTTAGGTAACGCTAAGCGGACTAGCAATCGATATTATTGCTAAGAGTGGTATGAATAGCTATGCTATTTATGCAAACTGGGTGGTAACACGGTGAATAATCGTCCCTATGTCTATTGTAGACATAGGGGCTTTTTTGTTTTCAAAAAATAAAGGGGATGACAAAAGATGAATATTATTGATGAATTAGAATGGCGCGGTGCTGTGAATCAACAGACAGATGAAAAAGGTTTACGTAAGTTAGTTGAAGAGAAAAAGATTTCACTATACTGCGGAGTGGATCCGACTGGTGATAGTATGCATATTGGACATTTAATTCCGTTCATGATGATGAAAAGATTTCAATTAGCTGGACATCATCCGGTTATTTTAATCGGAGGGGCAACAGGAACAATTGGTGATCCAAGTGGGCGTCAATCAGAGCGTCAATTGCAAACTTTAGAAGTAGTCCAGCATAATGTAGATGCTTTAACAGCGCAAATGAAAAAGCTATTTGGTTTTGGCGGAAATAGCGAAGTGAAGATGGTAAATAACTATGACTGGACACATAAAATAAATATTATCGAGTTTTTACGTGATTACGGAAAAAACTTTAGCATAAATAGCATGTTAGCAAAAGATATTGTCGCAAGTCGTTTAGATACAGGAATTTCATTTACAGAGTTCACGTACCAAATCTTGCAAGCAATGGACTTCCATCATTTATACAAAGAAGAAGATGTTCAATTGCAAATCGGTGGTAGTGATCAATGGGGAAATATTACGAGTGGTTTAGATTTAATTCGTAAGTTAGAAGGTCATGAGGCGAAAGTATTCGGACTAACAATTCCGTTATTATTAAAATCGGATGGTACGAAATTTGGTAAATCAGCAGGTGGTGCTATTTGGCTTGATCCTGAAAAAACAACACCGTTTGAATTTTACCAGTTCTGGGTGAATACAGATGACCGTGATGTAATTAAATACTTGAAATACTTTACGTTCTTAACGAAAGAGCGAATTGATGAATTGGCAGCGAAGGTAGAAACAGAGCCTCATAAACGTGAAGCGCAAAAAGTATTAGCGGAAGAAATGACGAAATTCGTTCATGGAGAAGAAGCATTATTGCAAGCTGTGAAAATTACATCGGCATTATTTAGCGGAGATATTAAATCGTTAACAGCTGATGAAATTGAACAAGGCTTTAAAGAGATGCCAACATTCCAGTCTTCAAAAGAGGCGAAAAATATTGTAGAGTGGCTAGTTGATTTAGGAATTGAACCATCTAGACGTCAAGCACGTGAGGATATTAATAATGGAGCTATATCTATGAATGGCGAGAAAGTAACGGATGTGGGTACGGATGTTACTGTGGAAAATTCATTTGATGGAAGATTTATTATTATTCGTAAAGGGAAGAAGAACTATAGCTTAGTGAAATTGGGAGAATAGTTCTTGTGAAAGAGTGGAGGTAGGGAAGATAGCTACCTCCGTTCTTTTCATATACACAATTCCGACACAAAAATTCAGTATATTTTGATAATTAAAGAGGGTTATATTATTCTTCTGCCGAATAAATAAGTTAGAGAAAATTACGGATAAAAATAGCCCGAATCATGCAGGGCATGATTCGGGCTTATATTCAGATTAGTAAGCTAAGCTGAATAGACCTTTAATGTGTGATAAGTAACGAACGTTACTTGCTTCTTTCATTAATGATGCTGGTAAACCTTTAAGCGGAGTATTGCTTGCTCCGATTGTAGCAACAGCATCTTTACGTCCTAGACTAGCAAGTGTTCCAGAGTTTACAGGTGCGAACTCTTCGAATGCTTTGCCTTCTAGTGCTGCGTATAAGTTATATCCAATTAACTCACCCATTTGCCAAGCAATTTGTGCAGTTGGTGGGTATGGACGACCGTCTGGAGAGAAGACAACAGCGCTGTCTCCAGCAACGAATACGTCTTTGTGAGAAGTAGATTGTAGGTGTGCATCAACAGTTGCACGTCCACGGTTTACTTCAAGACCTGATTCACCAATTAATGGGTTACCTTGTACGCCACCTGTCCAAACGAATGTGTTAGCAACAAGTTTTTGACCGTCTTTTAAGTCGATTTCATTGCCAGCAACGTTTGTTACAGGAAGACCAGTTAAGAATGTAACGCCGCGTGCTTCTAAGCTAGTAGTTGCACGTTCGATTAAATGGTCTGGTAATACTGGAAGGATTTTTGGACCTGCTTCAACAAGAAGAAGTTTAACTTCTTTTGGATTTACGCCGTGGCTTTTTGCAAGTTTAGGCATAATGTCAGCAAGCTCACCAACTAGCTCAACGCCAGTTAATCCGCCACCACCGATTACGATTGTAGCATCAGCTTCGTTTTTCGTTTTAGCGTATTCACGAATACGGTCTTCAACGTGTTTGTAGATTTTGTTTGCATCAGCAGCAGATTTTAATACCATGCTGTTTTCTTCTAGTCCTGGAATACCGAAGTAAGCAGTTTTACTTCCTAAAGCAACTACAAGTGCATCGTAAGATAGAGTAGTGCCGCCAGCTAGTTTGATTTCTTTGCTATCAACTGAGAATGACTCAACTGTTGCAATTTTAAGATCGATGTCTTTGCCTTTGAAAAGCTTTGTAAGTGGCATTGCAATTGCTTGCTCAGCAACGTTACCAGCTGCAAGGCGGTGTAGTTCAGTGATGATTTGGTGTGTTGGGTATTGGTTAATCACTGTAACTTGTGCTTCTGATTTGCTGTAATATTTACGTACGTTTAAAGCGGCAAGAAGACCGCCATAACCAGCGCCTAAGATGACAATTTGTTTTGACATAGTATGATATCCCCCGTCTTTACTAATTGTTGTTATAAGTTAAATTATTTATTATTACGTTCTGCGCTAACTTGAAGATATGCGTTAACAAAGCGGAACATTTTTTGTGCTTGTGGGTCTTTTAGTAATTTTAACAGACCGAACAGGCCGATAACTTCGCTGCTTTCATCAGCACGATCTTTCGCTTCGATTGCAGTTGCAGCCATGCTTTTCACTGTATCTTTTACAGGTTCTACAATCTCTTGGATTGCGCTAACAGTGTCGCTTTTTAATACTTCGTCAGTAGCAACAGTTTGAGCGAAGTCATAAGATTTAGTTAAAATGTTAACAAGCTCAGTTAATTTTGGAAGCTGTTCCACTAGTGTTGTTAATGATTCTTGTACCTCAGGTTTTAACAACTGATCAAGTACATCAAGTTGTCCTTGGCTAGCAGAAATTTGTACAGTTTCTTGTTCTGGCTTTGTTTGAGTCATAGTTTCTGGCATCTCCAATTCTCCTTTACGATAGCAATACTCTTATTTTTGATAGGTAAGCTAAACGCTTGCGAAACTTTATACAAAGTTTCACAAAGCACAATAAAATGCCTTTAAATTTATGATAGCAAGTAAGCTGAAATCATAAATCCAAAACCATAATGTCCTACCTATTATTTATGAACTGTCCGATACATGGCTTGTCCGCATAATGGAAAGTTCCTTTATCGGAAAGTGTATATAATATATATCCTATATTATATACTATATACACCTATGTTAACATAAAAATGATTCCTAATTATTTGATATTGAGCGTATAACCTAGTACTGGCAAGGCATGAAAGCGCATAAATTATTTTGTTTAAGTTAGAAATGTACATATATATATAGAAAAAAAGGAAAAAACGGACAAATTTATGTTCATTTTTTCCTTTTTCTTATTGTTCACCCTCTGTAATTAGCATCGATGTGTTACCGCTTTTTTCAAGATGGCATTCGCCCCAAGTACAAAGAGAATCGAGAATTGATTCTAAAGACCATCCGTAGTCAGTAAGGGAATATTCTACTTTTGGTGGTACTTGATTGTATACTTTTCTTTGAATAACCCCGTCTACTTCTAACTCGCGTAATTGCTGGGTTAACATCTTTTGTGTAATACCAGGCATTAAACGTTTTAGTTCACTCGTTCTCTTTGTACCTTTCGTTAAGTGGCAAAGAATAACGACTTTCCATTTTCCACCGATAACCTCTAAAGTTGCCTCCACAGGAATATTATATTTCTTCATATAAAAATCTCCTTTGATGAATGTAAATTTCAGTTCTTCAACAAAAGAAGCTAAATAAGTTAAATGTTACTTTTTAGTGCCTATAGCACTTTAAAGTACGTACTTTTTATCGTGTTGAATATGTTTCATAATAGCATACGTAAGAGGGAAATGAGTAGTACGGTACTAAAAAGTGCCTATGTTACTTTTTGGTACCTATCGTACTTTAAAGTGCGTTCTTCAAAAAAAGAGTGAAGCCATTCATAATAGCATATATCAGCAGTAACATTATTTTTGTAGAAGATAAAAAGGCCTTTTTATCATACTATTATGATTGGATTTCTTGCATTAAGGAGGAGTTCAATTGAATTCATATACAGTATCTTCTTCAGCTGTTCAGACGAATCAAAGAAGTATGTTTGCTTTATTAGCACTAGCAATTAGTGCGTTTGGGATTGGTACAACCGAGTTTATTAGTGTCGGTTTATTACCATCCATTTCGAAAGATTTAAATGTTTCGGTTACAACAGCTGGTTTAACGGTTTCCCTATATGCGTTAGGAGCGGCAATAGGAGCTCCTGTTTTAACAGCGTTAACGGCTAGTATGTCGCGAAAGTCATTATTAATGTGGATTATGGTTATTTTCATTATTGGTAATGGTATTGCGGCAGTAGCAACAAGCTTCACTGTACTAATTATCGCAAGGATTGTATCTGCGTTTGCGCATGGCGTTTTTATGTCAATCGGATCTACAATTGCGGCTGCACTTGTACCAGAGAATAAACGTGCTAGCGCAATTGCTTTTATGTTTACTGGTTTAACGGTTGCGACGATTACAGGTGTCCCAATTGGAACATTTATTGGTCAACAATTTGGCTGGAGAGCATCGTTTATGGTGATTGTGGTAATTGGAATCGTTGCTTTAATCGCAAACAGTATATTAGTCCCATCTAATTTAAAAAATGGTGTACCTGTATCATTTCGTGATCAGTTCAAACTAATTAAGAATGGAAGACTGTTACTTGTTTTCATTATTACTGCACTTGGATACGGCGGAACATTCGTAACATTTACGTATTTATCACCGCTATTACAAGAAGTAACAGGATTTGAAGCAAGTACTGTTACCATCATTTTATTAGTGTATGGAATCGCAATTGCGATAGGGAATATGGTCGGCGGAAAATTATCGAATCATAATCCGATTCGAGCGCTATTTTACATGTTCTTTATTCAAGCGATTATATTATTTGTTTTAACATTTACAGCACCATTTAAAGTCGCTGGGTTAATCACAATTATTTTCATGGGGCTATTCGCATTTATGAATGTTCCAGGACTACAAGTATATGTCGTTATTTTGGCTGAACGCTTTGTACCGAGCGCTGTCGATGTGGCATCAGCAATGAACATTGCCGCATTTAACGCGGGGATTGCTCTCGGTTCTTATATAGGTGGTCTTGTAACGAACTCGTTAGGGTTAATCCATACTGCTTGGGTAGGTGGCATTATGGTAGTAGGTGCTGTTATTTTAACAGCGTGGAGTATGACATTAGAAAAAAGAGATCAAGCAAAATAAAGGAGAGAAAATAAAATGAAAAATTTACAAAGTAAAACAACATTGCATAACGGTGTAGAAATGCCTTGGTTCGGTTTAGGTGTATTTAAAGTAGAAGAAGGACCAGAACTTGTAGAAGCTGTAAAATCGGCGATTAAAGCAGGATACCGCAGCATCGATACAGCTGCGATTTATGGAAATGAAAAAGCAGTAGGTGAAGGAATCCGTGCTGGAATCGAAGCGACTGGGATTTCAAGAGAAGAATTATTTATCACTTCAAAAGTATGGAATGCAGATCAAGGATATGAAACAACAATTGCTGCATATGAAGAGAGCTTAAAAAAATTAGAACTAGATTATTTAGATTTATATCTTGTTCACTGGCCTGTAGAAGGGAAATATAAAGATTCGTGGAGAGCTTTAGAAACACTTTATAAGGAAGAGCGCGCGCGTGCAATTGGTGTAAGTAACTTCCAAATCCATCACCTGAAGGATGTAATGGAAGGTGCAGAAATTAAACCGATGATTAACCAAGTGGAATATCATCCGCGTTTAACACAAGAAGAACTACAAGCTTTCTGTAAAGAACAAGGTATTCAAATGGAAGCATGGTCACCGCTTATGCAAGGTCAACTATTAGATAACGAAACATTACAAGAAATTGCTGATAAACACGGCAAAACAACAGCGCAAGTTATCTTACGTTGGGACTTACAAAATGGAGTGATTACAATTCCAAAGTCAACGAAAGAGCACCGCATTATTGCAAACGCTGATGTATTTAACTTTGAATTAACAAAAGAAGATATGGAAAAAATCGATGCATTAAACCAAAACCACCGCGTCGGTCCAGATCCGGATAATTTTGATTTCTAAACAAGTAGAGGGAAAGAGTGCAAACAGTTTGCACTCTTTTTTTGTTGCGCTTATGTATAAAAAAAAATTCTAACTAAATAATAAACAGGAGTAAATTTGTTATTTAATAAGGGGTTGTAGACATGAATATAAAAAGATCGTTCAAGCTAATGGCCGCTTTTTTGAGTGTTTTATTTGTATTTGCGAACTTATTATTTCCACTTCAAAAGGCATCCGCAGAAGTTATGGATCATACAAAGTATGAAATGGATTGGAGTTATAGTAAGTCAAAGAAAAAGCCGATTCGAACAGAACTTATTAAAACAGCAGACGGAAAAATTGCCTTTTGCCTAAATGTAGATTTGAAATCTCCAAGCGGTCAAGATTTACCGGAAATGGGGAAAGTGGATATTAACGTGTACCGTGTACTATTAAATGGATATCCACAGAAGAGTCCACAAGAATTAGGTGTTTCCGATTGGAGAGAGGCACATTACGCAACGCAGCTTGCGGTGTGGAATGCTTTAAAACAAATTGATATTAACGATTTAGATTTCCGTAATAAAAATGTAGAAAAAGTAACGAAAGATATCGTTGCAAAAGCAAGCGCTAGTGAAGATTTACAAGAAATTACGATGAGTGTAACTCCTACAGAAGAACAAGAAGCAGTATTAAAAAATGATTTCTTTGAAACAGGTCTATATACAGTAGAAACAAACGCGAAAAGTGGAACGTATAAAGTACAAGCAACAGGTGCACCAGAAGGCGCGAAGTTTGTAAATGAAAAAGGCGAAGCAAAAACTGAATTTAATGTAGGAGAAAAATTCCGCATTTTAATTCCGAAACAAACACCATCGGGTGGATTTAGCTTTAAAGTATCAGGGAATTTAACGAAATTACAAGGAATTGCACATAAAGGTACACCGACTATTCAAAATGCGGTTGTATTATTAGAGCGTAGTGAAGAGAAAACGAGTCCGGAGTTAGCGGTAAGTTGGAAAAAGGCTGAAGGCCCGCATAAACCAAATAAACCATATACTCCAAATGAACCACATAAGCCGAATCAAATTAAAAGATAGTAGAAAAAGCATTGGCATTTGCCGATGCTTTTTTCTTGGCCTAAATTTTGGGTGCGGAAATTACTACAGTAACCCTTTTTTATAAGTACGAAAAAGGGTTAGAATTAGGCTGTTTTGGCTTCTTTACACCACCGTAAGGTATAATGAAAATGAGAAATTAGAAAGAGAGAGGGAATTATGACTCTTCATATTTGTAAAATAACAAATGAAAATCGAAATGAAATTGCTAATTTAAAAGTAACCGGCGAACAGCTTAAATTTATTGAAAGTACGGTTTTAGATTGTTTAGTCGATGCTGATACAAAATATAAAGGTGATGCTGCTTCGGTAGGGTTTTATGACGGTGACACGCCAATCGGATACGCGATGTACGGTTGGTTTGAAGAAAAAGAGAAGGCTGTATATTTAAATCAATTTATGATTGATAGTAAATGCCAAGGTAAAGGTTATGCAAAACCATTATTACGTTTGCTAATAGAGTATTTACAAAAGGAATATAATAGAAAAGTTATATATTTAAGCATACATCCAGAAAATAAACTTGCCCAAAAACTATATGAATCAATTGGATTTCATTTAACTGGTGAAATTGAGGGTGAATGGGTAAGTGGAAAAGGATTTATAATGAAACGAATGCTGGATTAATAAAAACCTGCCGGAAAGAATAGTATCTTTCCGGCAGGTTTTTATTTTAAAATAACATTAAAAGTTAGAAATCTAAACATTACGATTTTTGGATTAAATTCATAAAATTGTAATATTAATCTAATCGAAAAGGCTATCTAATGAAAAAGAAATCGTGTACAATTCGATGTGGAAAAACTGTCCATAGATGGATGTCTATGAATGAGTTGTAAAAAAAGAGATATTTATACACATTTTTCATGTATAGACAACAATACTTGATAAAAGTACCTCCCATCATTATTTTGACATGAAAAAGAGAACTCATCACAAAGTATAGAGAAAAGTGGGGAGAATCTTTTGTTTTAAAAATTTTTATTATATAAGAAAGCGAATACATGTAGAGTGAACGATGATAAGAGGTATCGGGGCGCGAGGTTGAGTTGTATATATTACATGATTGTATGAAAATAAATTAATTTTACAGTAAATGAATATATCTAGGATGGTTTGTACTACATAAGGAATAGGGGACACAGATTATGTCAAAGAAAAAGAAGAGTAGGGTATTAGTAGCTGGTGTTTGTTTAGCTGCGTTATTAGCACCATATGGTCTTGAAGT
Source organism: Bacillus sp. NPDC060175 (assembly GCF_042728695.1). Classification (NCBI taxonomy): domain Bacteria; kingdom Bacillati; phylum Bacillota; class Bacilli; order Caryophanales; family Bacillaceae; genus Bacillus; species Bacillus sp. NPDC060175. Next base: position 40,882 of record NZ_JBHWYR010000003.1, on the reverse strand, counting down.
GCCTAAAGCGTATGCAGAGATGACGATTGAAGGTAAGGAGAAACACCAAGAAGAGCGAGTGTATAAATTGCTGCCAAAAGGTGATGTAGATGAGATGCGTGAGTTGCATCAGCGTCGAATGAGTTTTTCTCCCTATGAACCAACTGGTATTTATGTAAAGCCAGGTGAAGAAGTAGTTATTCAAGTAGACGGGAATCAAAAGATTAAAGCTTATATTGGCACATATTCTTATGAAAAAGAAGAACCTAAACAATTCAATTTAAATCCTGGTGAAAATAAAATTTCTTCTCCGAATGGAGGGCTATTATACTTTTATAATTATCACAACACAGGAGAAGTAGTTGCTAAAGTAAAAAAAGGTGGTATACCAAATCCTTTATTTATTTTAGGTAAACATACGCCAGAAGATTGGAAACGTATGTTGAAGGAATCACCGAATCCATATGCAATCGAAATGAAAGGGGAAAATAGTTTATTAACTATGCATCCTGAGACTGTGGCGGAACATTTGAAGCAAGAAGATCCAGCTGCGTTATTAAAGAAACAGGATGAAATAATTAATATAGAGCATAAGATATCGGGTTTATCAAAAGATGGTGTGGGTGTTGCGAATCAAGGCAAACATTCCATTCATTATGTTGAAGACTGGTATACGGACAATTATATGTATGCGACTTATTATCGAACAGCTTATAGTAAAGGGAATTTAGAGTCAGTACTAAATCTAGAAGAGTTAACTGCTGATGGATGGGGACCTTGGCATGAAGTGGGGCATCAACATCAACAGGACACTTGGTTATGGGAGGGGCTTGGAGAAGTAACCGTTAACATTTATTCTTTAGCAGTTCAAACTGCATTTGGACATAAAACAAGGTTAGAGCAAGAAAATCGTTATGAAGCCGCATTTGCTTATCTAGGTAAACCGAATGCGCAAGAGAAGATGAATGAATTCGAAAAATTAGTTATGTTTTGGCAGTTGCATTTAGCTTATGGAGACCAGTTCTATCCGAAATTACATCAAATGTATCGTATGTTACATGATACAGAAATGCCTAAATCTGATGAAGAGAAAAAGCAGATGTTTATTTACATGACGTCAAAAGTAGCTGGGCAAAATTTAATTCCTTTCTTTGATAAATGGGGAATAATTCCAAATGATGATACTAGAGAGAAGATTGAAAAATTAAATTTACCAAAATTAGAAAAGGAAGTTTGGTTATCTACAGATAGCAATCCAATTCGTGAAAAACAAACTGAGTTATATGAAATTCCATATGGCGAGCCAAATAATGAAAAAATACAAAATGTAGTAATTGGTACTACATATGATGAGAAAAAAGCAAAAGAACTTGTACAGAATTTAGGAGAAGGTGTAAAAACAACAGGTGTGATTATGCAAGATAAGCCTGAAGTTGGAGAAAAAACTGTAAAAGTAGAAATTATAGATGAAAAAGGGAATAAAAATTTAATTCCTGTTGTAGTAAATGTTGGTTATGGTGATAGCTTAGTATTCAAAGGGCTCAATTATAGTACTGATATTAAATAGATTGTAACACTGCAACACGATCAGAAAAAGTTTAGTGCGACAGCTGATTCTAATCAAGTGCATTATTATTTTAAAGAAGATGCGTATTTTGAATTCACATTACTAGATCCAAATGGAAATGAGAAAAAGAAAGCAACTGTAAAAGGTGTTGAAAATGCGGAAGAATTCGCAAAATCGATTAATGGGTTAGAGTTCGAGTATGGTGACGTTGTAAAAGTGTATCACGCAGAATCAGATCGCTTTAATTGGTATCAAAATAATAACTTTATCGGCCAAGGTAGGGCGAAGGTAGAGGAAGAATTATTATTTAAAGTAACAGAAAAGGGCTTTGAGAGAATGGAAGCTCAACAAGAAGTAACAGTAGTACCGCAAAAAGTAGTAATCGGAACAGATGCTGAAAGATTAGAAGCAAAAGATTTTGTTCAAGTGAAAGATGGAGAAGTAATCGGATTTGTAGAAAAACCGAATACAACAAAAATCGGTGAACAAAAAGTAAAAGTAGAAACGAAAGATCGTTTTGGAAATAAGAAAGTGACAGAAGTGCCATTGGAAGTAATGTATGGCGATAGTTTAGTCTTCCAAGGTGATGGTAATAAAACGCGTTCTGTCGTAACTGCGGATCATAATACGAAAAAGCTACAGGCAACATTTACGGATTCTAAAGTTCATTATCGTTTTGAGAATGAAAAATATATGGGAATCACGCTATATGATCAAAATGGAAATGAAAAGAAAGTTATTTCGGTAGAAGGGCAAGAGACTTCTGAAAGTTTTGCAGAACAGTTGAATGGTGTAGACTTCGCATATGGTGATGTTATTAAGGTATATCATGCAGAATCAAATCGATTAAAGTGGTATCAAAAGAATGAGTTTGTAGGTAACGGTAAAGGGAACGTGGAACAAGAGTTGTACTTTAAAATAACGGAAAAAGGTTTTGAAAAACTGGAAAGCTTACAAGAAGTAACAGCAGTACCACAAAAAGTGACAATCGGAACAGACGCTGAAAAATTAGATGCAAAAAACTTTGTTCAAGTAAAAGGTGGAGAAGTAGTTGGTTTTGTGGAAAAACCTAGTACAACAAAAATCGGAGAACAAAAAGTAAAAGTAGAAACGAAAGATCGTTTCGGAAATAAGAAAGTGACAGAAGTTCCTGTGGAAGTAACATATGGGGATAGTATAGTATATCAAGGTGTGTCCAATGTAACACGTTCAATCGTTACATTAAATCATGACGAAAAGAAATTACATGCAACATTTACGAATGATGTGATTCATTATCGTTTTGTGAACGAACAGTATTTAGGTCTTGCGATTTATGATCAAAATGGAAATGAGAAAAAGCATGTAACAGCAGAAGGACAAGAGACTTCAAAGAATTTTGCAGAACAAGTAAATGGTACTCCATTTGAGTATGGGGATGTTGTAAAAGTGTATCATGCAGAACCAAGTCGTCTGAAATGGTATAAAAAGAATGAGTTAGTAGAACAAGTAGCTTCAACAGAAGTTGTATTTAAAATCACTCAAAGTGGATTAGAACAAGTAAAGGGAACATTATAATAAAAAACGCGCATAGATATTGTATCTATGCGCGTTTTTTATTATTCAGCTTCAGAAACTACTGTGAAGCGTTCGTTTACGTGTTTTGGAGCTTCGATTTCATCAAGTGCTGCTACTGCGAAGTCTTCGTAACTTACGTAGCTATCGCCTTTTGAGTTAACAAGAAGATTGTCTTTGCCAGCTGTATAAGAACCAGTACGTTTTCCTAATGCGAATAGTGCAGAAGGGCTGATGAATGTCCAAGTGATATCATTTGTTTGTTGTAGGATTTCTAAGTTTTTACCTTGGTTTTGGGCTGTTGCAAGGTATTCGTTAGGGAAACCTGGTGTATCAAATACACGTGTTGTTTTTTCTTCGTCTACAAATAAGCTTCCAGCTCCACCAACAACAAGTAATTTTGTATTAGGTGCACCTTTCACAGCTTCAATAAGTACGTTTCCAGCATCTACATGAAGATGTTCTTGTCCTGCTGGAGCACCGAATGCATTTACCACTACATCAAATGCTTGTAGGTCGTTAGATGTAAGAGAGAATACATCTTTTTCTAAAACTTTTACGTTTTGGTCTGTAATTTTTGCAGCGTCTCTTACGATTGCAGTAACTTCATGTCCACGATCTAATGCTTCTTTTAAAATACGACTTCCAGCTTTACCAGCTGCTCCGATAATTCCGATTTTCATAATAAATCCCTCCAAAGTGTTTTGTTAAAGTGTATATGTGAAAATGAATGAATTTGGTGTAATTAGGTTTGTTACAACATGATGTAATCATTATAGTTACAGGTTGGCTTTTTTGTCAATGGATTATTTATTGTTTTAGTATGTGCATTTTATAAATACAAAGTCATAAAACATAACAAATAACATGATCATGTTATAAAATCTAACACATGGAAGCAATATCCTGTCGAAAAATGTTGATTTTTGAATATTTTTTAAATATAATTCAATTTATGAAGAAAAAAGGGAGGGGACTAATTGTATGAATATTTTAGAACAGTTCGTTTCATCAATGAATACGATTCTTTGGTCATATATTCTTATTGCAATGTTAATCGGCTTAGGGCTTTATTTTTCTATTAAATTGAAATTCGTACAAATTACTCATTTAGGGGAAATGGTTCGACTAATGGGTGATGGCTTAACTGGAAAGACACGTAAAAAGGGAAGTGTATCGTCATTCCAAGCATTTTGTATGAGTTCAGCAGCTCGTATTGGTATCGGGAACTTAGCTGGTGTAGCGCTAGCTATCTCTATGGGAGGACCTGGAGCTGTATTTTGGATGTGGGTTATTGCGATTATTGGAGCATCTTCAAGTTTCGTAGAAAGTACGCTTGCACAAATTTATAAAATAAAAGATGGCAGTGGCTTCCGTGGTGGTCCTGCTTATTATATGGAAAAAGGTTTAAATAAACGTTGGATGGGGATTTGGTTCTCTATTCTGATCACAATTAGTTACGGTTTAATTTTCAACTCAGTACAAGCAAATACAGTGACATTAGCATTTAAAAATGCATTTGGTATTGAGCGTTATGTTGTAGGGATTGTACTTGCGGTGTTAGTTGCGGTTATTATTTTTGGTGGTGTGAAAAGTATTGCGCGTATGTCAGAAATGATTGTTCCGCCGATGGCAATTATTTATATTGCAGTAGCTGTGTTCGTTGTTATTAAAAATTATTATTTAATACCGGATATGTTTACAGAAATCTTTAAAGGTGCATTCGGTTTAGATTCAGCTGTAGGTGGCGGTATTGGTGCTGCGATGAAATATGGTATTCAGCGCGGATTATTTGCGAACGAAGCAGGTATGGGTAGTGCGCCGAACGCGGCAGCAACAGCTGACGTAACGCATCCAGCGAAACAAGGTTTTATTCAAACAATTGGAGTTTTAGTAGATACATTCTTAGTATGTACATCAACAGCATTTATCGTACTATGTTCTGGTGCATATAAAGCAACAAATTTAGAAGGTATTGAATTAACGCAAGTTGCGCTAAGTTCACAGATTGGTTCGTGGGCAAGCGGCTTCTTAGCTATTATTATTTTCTTATTTGCTTTCAGTTCACTTCTAGGAAACTACTATTATGGTGAAACGAATATTGAATTTATTAAACAAAGTAAAACTTGGTTAACGATTTATCGTCTTGCGGTAGTTGGAATGGTACTATTCGGCTCTGTTGCGACACTTCAAGTTGTATGGAATATGGCAGACTTATTTATGGGTCTAATGGTAATCACAAACTTAATTGCGATTACACTTCTTGGCCGATTTGCGTATGCAGCATTAGCGGACTATGTGAAACAAAAGAAACAAGGAAAAGATCCAGTCTTCAGTGCAGATTCTATCCCTGGTTTAACGAACACAGAGTGCTGGGACAAGCCAGCAGTAGCAGATAAAGAAAAAGCTGTATAATAAAAAAGGAACGAGCATCAAAGAAATTTGATGCTCGTTTTTTTATAGCAATAAACTAAGGGAGAGAGGCAAAAGACGAACATTAATGAGAGTTTTATAATAAAATGTATTTTTTTTAGAAAAATGCAGATGTGAGTTGTAATTTGTGTTAGAATGATTAATGGCTTTGGAATAAGAGATTAGACGGATTTTTATATTCATTTTTATATTTTTAGTGATAAAGGGAAAGTTCGGATTATTTCTCATTTCTAATGGTCAGACGTTCAACATTAAAGAAGAGTTAAATGGAGGATTTTATTAATGAAGTTTGTTATGTTTCTGGTAGGATTACTCGTTGTATTCGTACTCGGTTTTCTTATAAGTGCCGATCGAAAGAAGATTAAGTATAAACCAATTATGGTTATGCTTGTTATTCAGTTGGTATTATCATATTTCTTATTAAATACGCAAGTTGGTTATATTTTAGTAAAAGGAATTTCTGATGGATTTGGAGCGCTTCTTGGATATGCGGAAGCTGGAATCGTTTTCGTATTTGGAGGCCTTGTTAATAAAGGAGAAGTTTCATTCTTCTTAACGGCATTATTGCCAATCGTATTCTTTGCGGTATTAATCGGAATTCTGCAGCATTTTAAAATTTTACCGATATTTATTCGTGCTATTGGTACTTTGTTAAGTAAGGTAAATGGTTTAGGGAAATTAGAATCTTATAATGCGGTAGCAGCTGCGATTGTTGGGCAAGCAGAAGTATTCATTACAGTAAAAGATCAATTAAGTAAAATCCCAAAACATCGTTTATATACACTATGTGCATCTTCAATGTCGACAGTATCGATGTCAATCGTTGGTTCTTATATGAAAATGATTGAGCCAAAATATGTAGTAACAGCACTTGTATTAAATTTATTTAGTGGTTTCATTATTATTCATCTTATTAATCCGTATGATATTACGGAAGAAGAAGATACATTGCAGTTAGAAAATAAGAAAAAGCAGTCATTCTTTGAAATGTTAAGCGAATATATTATGCTTGGTTTCACGATTGCGATTACAGTAGCAGCGATGTTACTTGGTTTCGTAGCATTAATTACAGCAATCAATAGCTTGTTTGATTCAGTGTTCGGCATTACATTCCAAGCTATTTTAGGATATATCTTCTCACCATTAGCATTCGTAATGGGTATCCCGCAATCAGAAATGGTAACGGCGGGACAAATTATGGCAACGAAATTAGTATCGAATGAATTTGTTGCGATGCTTGATCTAGGAAAAGTAGCTGGTGAGTTATCAGCTCGTACAGTCGGTATTCTTTCTGTATTCCTCATATCATTTGCGAACTTCTCATCTATCGGAATTATTGCAGGTGCAACGAAAGGAATCGATGAAAACCAATCAAACGTTGTTTCATCATTCGGATTACGACTTGTATACGGTGCGACATTAGTAAGTCTTTTATCGGCGATTATCGTTGGTGTTATGTTATAAAGTGAAACTTTAATCAGTGGGGGCTTTATCCCCCGCTGATTATTAGCCTTCACCAATCGGGCTTTTACGGGCAGTTAATCACCCACCTAACTTCTTTGTTTTCGCTGAATTTTGAGGTGGGGGTCTTACTGCCCGTTAAAGCGGGGTAAAAAAGATGGTCCTAGCTCATAGCTAGGGCTATTTTTTTATGGTAAATTTACATGAAAAAACCAATTATTTAGGAATATATTAACATATAAAAATATTTTAAAATTTATATTGCATTTCAATTAGTTAACGCTTACAATTTGATTTGTAGGTGGTATCAATTTCAGACTTTCAAGTATGGTAGGAGAGAAGAGACTACCTTTTATAAATTGCAATTTATGTAAACGCTTACTGATTTTAGATAACAGTTGAATAATATTTAGGGGTTTTAAATTTTTTAACATCAATGGTCAGACGTCATTCGTTATACGTTATACGACCAATAACTCGTAGGAGAAGTGGAGGATTCACATATGAAACTAGTAATGTTTCTAGTAGGTTTACTTGTAGTATTTGTACTAGGTTTCCTTATAAGTTCAGATCGTAAGAAAATTAAATATAAGCCAATTGCACTTATGCTTGTAATTCAATTGGTACTTGCGTATTTCTTACTAAATACAAAGATCGGATTTGTATTAGTAAAAGGGATTGCAGATGGATTTGGCGCTATTTTAAAGTTTGCGGAAGCAGGGGTTAATTTCGTATTTGGTGGGCTAGCAAATGACGGACAAGCACCATTCTTCTTAACAGTATTATTACCAATTATTTTCTTAGCAGTATTAATCGGGATCTTACAACATATTAAAGTTTTACCGATTATCATTCGTGCAGTCGGTTTCGTATTAAGTAAAATTAACGGTTTAGGAAGATTAGAATCATACAACGCGGTAGCAGCTGCAATTGTTGGTCAAGGTGAAGTATTTATTACAGTAAAAGATCAACTAAGCAAATTACCGAAAAATCGTTTATATACACTTTGTGCATCATCAATGTCAACAGTATCAATGTCAATCGTTGGTTCTTATATGAAAATGATTGATCCGAAATATGTAGTAACAGCACTTGTACTAAACTTATTTAGTGGATTCATTATCGTTCATATCATTAATCCATATGACGTAAACGAAGAAGACGATATTTTAGAATTACAAGAAGATAAGAAACAAACATTCTTTGAAATGTTAGGCGAATATATTATGCTAGGTTTCTCTATCGCTGTAACAGTAGCGGCAATGTTAATTGGTTTCGTGGCATTAATTACAGCAATTAACGGTGTGTTCGATTCTATTTTCGGAATCACATTCCAAAGCATTTTAGGATATATCTTCTCACCATTAGCATTTGTAATGGGTATTCCAACATCAGAGATGCTAACAGCGGGACAAATTATGGCAACGAAATTAGTAACGAACGAATTTGTTGCGATGCTTGATCTAGGAAAAGTAGCTGGTGAGTTATCAGCCCGTACAGTAGGTATTTTATCAATCTTCCTTGTATCATTTGCGAACTTCTCATCTATCGGAATTATCGCAGGTGCAACGAAGAGTATCGATGGCAAACAAGCAAATGTTGTATCATCATTCGGACTAAAACTTGTATACGGTGCAACGTTAGTAAGTATATTATCAGCGATTATCGTTGGGGTTATGCTTTAATAAATTAAGAAAAGCAATGAGCGTAGGCTCATTGTTTTTTTGTTTAACTTGCTTTATCCAAGTCTTTTTTAAATCGTGGTCTTTTTAAATAAGTTCCCAGTCTCCACACATATTCTACAGGCCCCATTCGGTATTTCTGTAGCCAATAGGTACTAACGAATAATTGAATCGTATAAATTCCAATGGTTAAAAGAACACCGAAGAAATAGCCGATTTTACCGTATAAGCCAAACCCATATGCGTAAAAAATAGTTGTTGCGATAATAGATTGAGCTAAGTAATTACTAACTGACATTTTTCCCATGTTCGCCATGTATGTTAGTAAGCGCGACGCTTTTTTGTAATGGAACAATAAAATAATTGTGCTTCCGTAAAAGAAGGTCATGGTTACTGGTGTAATACCTGCCTGTAACATAATTAAAATCGGATGATTTACGAACGTGGCTAAAATTTTGATTGTAAAAGAGAAAATACCAGTAATAAGCCATATTTTTTTGACAGCAGACATATGTTTATCAATCTCAAATAACCACCCCTTTTTTCCTACGTACATGCCGAGTAAGAAGAGTGGAGACATAAAAATTAATGCGAAAATTGACAGGATAACTAATCCGAAGACACCGTTAATTCCCATGTAATCAAAAGGATTTTCAGTTAATCTAAAGTTGATATGATCCATATAGCTTCCAGTTTCATGAACTTTATGCTCTTTTTCAATATAAGGTGCGACATCATTGAACGTGTTTGATGTTGGTTCAGATTGATAAGATGCGAACATAATGAGTGCTAATAAAATGGATGCCCAAATGAGTAACGTTTTTGGTTTTCGATTGATGAACATCATTAAGAAAATCCCGACAATCCCGTAGGCAAATAAAATATCTCCCTCCCAAACAAAAGTGCCGTGAATGTAGCCTAGTAGTAAAAGAATGATAATACGCCTTATATATGTCGGGAAGAATTTTTTTCCTTTTGCAATAATACTTTTTTGTAACAAAATAATGCTAAGCCCAAATAAAAAAGAGAATAGGGAAATAAAATTCTGTGTGCCGAAAAATTGAATAAACCAATTAGCACTTTCATCGAGTTTTCCGAAAATATAAGTGGGTTTTTCATTAGCGAATAATCCGAATTGAATTAATGTTATATTAACAAGCAAAATGCCAAATAAAGCGAAACCACGAATGGCGTCAACAAATTCTACACGTTGGTTCATTTTTTCTCTCCTCTTATATTGTTTTATATTGAAAATAATACCATTTATTTACTGTTTCTATGTCAAATACGAGGAAATTTAAGGTGATTTTAAGCTAGAGAGAAAATAAAAAATCACCTTAATACACTCATTAAGGTGATTACAATATTACTCAGCTGGAGGCGTAAATGTACGTTTCTCTAGCTCAGCATCTAGCATAAATAGTGCGTTTGAATCGCTTGTAATACGTTTTAGTTTTTGAATGATGCTATCGAATGAAGCTTCTTCTTCTACTTGCTCATCAACGAACCATTTTAAGAATGTAATTGTTGCGTGCTCACGCTCATCCCAAGCGATATCAGATAAGTGATAAATACGTTTCGTTACTTCACGCTCGTGTTCAAGTGCGACTTCAAAAGCATTTAATACAGATTCGTATTCGTTATTAGGATTATCAAATCCAGTAATAATAGCGCGCTCGCCGCGGTCATTAATATAGTTGTAAAGCTTCATTGCGTGGAAACGTTCTTCTTCAGCTTGTACAAGGAAAAAGTTAGCGAATCCATCATAGCTCTCAGCTGTACAGTAAGCAGCCATTGCCATATAAGCATGGGCAGAGTAAAATTCAAAGTTCATTTGTTCATTTAATGCGTCGTGCAATTTTTTAGATAACATAAAATCCTCCTTATTATTGTGACAATAATATTATATCATAATTGATAACATTCTCATTTAGGTGTTTCAAACCTTTTCGAAAGCTTTGTGACGTGTGCTTCCATAATGTCTTGTAAATCTAAATCATATTTTTGTGAAAGAACAATAAGGTTAGATAGTACATCACCAAGTTCTTCTTTTAGTTCTTGTTTTAGCTCTTCTTCTGTTTTCGCATCTTCATCAGGACGATCGCGGCCGATTTCAATTGCGCGAACAACTCGTGAAACTTCCCCAACTTCTTCAGTTAAGAAATTTAAGCGAATAAAGGAATCATACTGCGACCAGCTTCGTTTTTCGTAAAATTCCTCAACCCATCTTTGAAATGCAACGATATCCATTTCTTCCTCATCCCTTCAATATGTTGTACAATGTCAATTGTATCATAACAATATATAGTTTCGGGGTGTAGGAATGAGAAAGATTTGTGTGTTTGCAGGTTCCAATTTAGGGGAGAGACCAGAATTTAAAGAGCAGGCAATGGAATTAGGCAAAATGTTTGTTGAGAACGACTATGAGCTCGTATACGGTGGTTCATGCGTTGGATTAATGGGAGAAGTGGCAAACGAAGTTCTTCGTTTAGGTGGACGTGTAACAGGTGTTATGCCGCGCGGTCTATTTCGAGGAGAAATCGTACATACAGGATTAACAGAATTAATTGAAGTAGAAACAATGCATGAGCGCAAGGCGAAAATGGCAGAGCTTGCGGATGCTTTCATTGCACTACCAGGCGGATATGGAACTTTTGAAGAACTATTTGAAGTTGTATGTTGGTCACAAATTGGTATACATAATAAGCCGATTGGTTTATTGAACATTAAAGATTTTTACGGACCAATTTTGCAAATGGTTGAACGGGCAGCAGAAGAAGGCTTTATGAATCCATCGAATAAAGAGTTAATCGTTTCCGCTGAGACGGCAGATAAACTAATTCATGAAATCCAAAATTACAAGCGTCCTGTCTTGGGGACGAAGTGGAAGCAATTATCATAGTACATTTTTATAGCGATTTATAGAAACACATGTCTTTTTTATCGTAAAAAGGCATGTGTTTTTAAGTTAGTTAAATATGTTAATATTTATATATAACGTTTTTGGAAAAGAGAAATAGATGGAGGAGTTTGTGTATTTACGTCCTGTTTTTAAAAGTATTTTAGCAGCATCTATTCTTGTTATGCTAATTGTTTTAAGACAGAGGAAAGAGCTGATTAACGAGTTTTCGCTTTGGTTTATTTCGGTTATATGTATTGGTGTTTCTGCGATAACACTTGTTATGTTAGGATTTATTGCAGATGAATATAGTTTAGGTGGCGATGTGCAGTCTTCTAATATGTTTATTGGGATTGTTTTGATCAGTGGTCTGAATTTCGTTATTTACTATAGACGGAAATAAAAAGGAAGGCATTCCATATTACTTTGGAATGCCTTTATCATTTTGATTACTTTGTTTTTTATACAGGTACCAGCCACCCCAACCGCCACCAATAGCTACAACAACGAGGAAAGCATAGTCTTTAACCTCGACACGTATGTTGAAAATATTAGCTATGAGTAAGAGAATCCCAACTGTTATTAACGCAAAAAATGCTCTAATTAAGTAGTCTTTCAACTGAACCACTCCCGTCATTTAAGTAGTAAATGATGAACTTGGACAAGCTTTTTTGGATCTAATTACTAAAGGGTGTTTCCTATATTTTAACATAAAAGAGATTGTAATATATTGATAAAAGTAGGGGAGAGGTGTGTTAATATTGTCGTGTTTTGTCGGTAAGTCGATATAATTGAAAAATCGCTGATATATTTGATGAAACGGTCGATATAATGAAAAAATCGCCGATATATTTGATGGAATCGCCGATATAATTGGGAAATCGCTGATATACTTTCATGTACTTTCATGCGCGGCAACCTCATAGAAAAAAGCGACTCTGAACGAGTCGCCTCCGCTTTTACATATTATCCAGCTCCAGCGGCTAGAACAGTCGGTTGTTTCACTCCTTCATTCGAGGCAAAAAGCGCCTCGTAATCAGGAGTTCCAACACCCTCCTGTTCTGAACGAGCCGCTTGCGCTTTTAGTTATATTATTGATTCAAGAATGCACGTAGCATCCAAGCGTGTTTTTCTAGTTCTGTGTAGATGCCTAGTAGTAGGTCAGATGTCATTTCGTCGTCAGATTCTTGAGCGATTACCATGCCTTTTTTCAGTTCAGTTAGCATCATTTCGTAGTCTTTCATGATTGCTTCGACCATCCCTTCTGCAGTTTCTCCGTAAGCTGCTTCTTGAATAGAAGATAGTTCTAAGTATTCTTTCATTGTTGCTACTGGTTTGCCGCCAATTGCTAAAATGCGTTCTGCGATTTCATCGATGTGAGTAGCTGATTCTGTGTAAAGCTCTTCAAATTTTTCATGTAGTGTGAAGAATTGAGGTCCTTTTACGTACCAATGGAAGTTGTGTAGTTTTGTAAATAAAACGCTCCAGTTTGCTACTTGTTTGTTTAATGCTTCGATTACTTGTGTATTCATTATGATCAATCTCCTCTTGAGTTATTATTTTATACAAATTACTAATTTATAATTATTATAATCTAGTAATTTGTATAAATCAACCCTTTTGCTGGAATTAATTTGAACAAATTATGAACTGTTGTAAATAAAAAATCCCTATTACTGTGAAGTAATAGGGATTTTTTATTTGATATATAGCTCCAGCGGCTAGAATGTTCGGTGGCTTCGCTTCTTCCTGCGAGGCAAAGAGCGCCTCTACGTCAAAAGCTCCATCCTCCTCACATTCTGAACGAGCCGCATCCGCTTTTAATTATTATACAGCTTTTTTATTTTCTTCTACATCCTGTCCATCCCAACACTCTGTATTCTTTAAGCCAGGGATAGAACTTGCAATGAAAACAGGATCTTTTCCTTGTTTCTTTTGTTTTATATAGTCTACTAATGCCGCATAGGCGAACTTGCTAAGGAATGAGATGGCAATTAAGTTTGTAAATACCATTAGTCCCATAAAGAAATCAGCTAAGCTCCAAACCGTTTGAAGGGCAGCGATAGATCCGAAGAACACCATTCCGACAACTGCAACACGATAAATCAGTAACCATGTTTTGCTTTCTTTAATGAATGCGATATTTGTTTCACCATAATAGTAGTTTCCTAGTAAAGAACTGAAAGCGAACAGGAAAATAATAATCGCTAAGAAAGTACTTGCCCACGGTCCAATTTGTGAACTTAAGGCTTGTTGTGTTAATTCAATACCTTCTAAATTCGATCCTTTGTAAAGTCCAGAACATAATACGATAAACGCTGTTGATGTACATACTAAGAATGTATCTACGAAAACACCTAATGCTTGAACAAGTCCTTGTTTTACAGGGTGAGATACATCTGATGTTGCTGCTGCATTAGGAGAGCTACCCATACCTGCTTCTGTCGCGAATAAACCGCGCTGAATTCCGAATTTGATTGCTGCTCCAATACCACCAGCGATAGCTTGGTCTAAACCAAATGCGCTGTTAAATATTTCTGTAAAAATGCTTGGTAACATATTGAAGTTGTTAATAACGACAAAAATAGCCACACCAATATAAACAATCGCCATTGGAGGAACAATCATTTCTGTAATACGTGAAATGCTCTTGATACCACCAAAAATAATAACTGCAACTAATAAAGCTAATAGAGCTCCTACGATCGTTCGCTCTAGTCCAAAAGCATTTTCAAATGCTATTGTTACCGTGTTTGCTTGTACAGAATTGAAAATTAATCCGTACGCAACTGTAATAAGAAGTGAAAACCAAACACCCATCCAGCGTTTGTTTAACCCTTTTTCCATGTAATACGCTGGTCCACCACGGAATCTGCTTCCATCTTTTACTTTATAAATTTGCGCGAGCGTACATTCTACAAAACTAGTAGCTGCTCCAAGGATAGCGATAAACCACATCCAAAATATTGCGCCAGGTCCACCCATTGAAATGGCTAATGCTACACCAGCTAAGTTCCCGATACCAATACGTGCTGCTGCACTTAAGCAAAATGCTTGGAATGGAGAGATGCTATCTTTCTTTTTTTCTTTTCGATTAAATCCTTTACTAATTAAACTGACCATCTCACGGAAATGAGTAATTTGGACAAATTTTAATTTGAAAGAGAAATAAAGACCGAAGCCGATTAACATTGCAATAAGAATATATGACCATAAAATATTATTCGTTACCTCAAGGAATCTGCTAAAGATATCAACCATATAATACACTTCCTTTTTTTCGTAATAAGAAAATTATATGCAAAAAATATACCAGAATCAATTTTTCTAAAAAATCATGTTACTTAAACGTGTTTTGTGTTATGATTATGTTACATCGTAATATTTTTAGAATTATTTACATTTTAAAAAACTAAATTTAAAGCGAAAAAGAGGGGATAATTTGAAAGAAGAATCTTTATTGAAAGTAAGTCTTAAGAGTTTGAAAATGAGAAGTAATTTATTTTTTATCATTACATCTTTAAGTATCTTTTTAGGAGCCACTTATTATTACAATAAAAGATTTCCAAATCACAGGTATCCTGAATGGTTAGAATTTCTAAAATTGATTGGATGAATAAAAGACGGAAAAACAGAAAATTTAAATAAAAATTGTTATGGAGGAGCTAAATATGAATATTAGAGAAAGTGAACTTCCGGGTATTGGTTACAAATTTCAAATCGTTACGAAAGGTAACGAAAAGATGGTGATTGTCATTCATGATGATGGGCGTAGAGAAATGTATCATTTTGATTCAGACCATGAAGAAAGCATCTCAAGTATTTCATTACGTGACTCAGAGGCAAGACAAATTGCAGCAATATTAGGTGGAATGGTATACAAGCCTAGAGCATTAGAAAATGTTGAAATGGTCTTTGAAGGTTTAGCGATTGAGTGGTTTAAAGTAGAGAATACAGCTCCAGCAATCGGAAAAACAATTGGCGATCTTGAAATAAGAAAAACATATAGCGTAACGATCATTGCAGTTATGAAAAAGAATATGAAAAAGCTATTTAATCCAGGACCAGAAACAGTAATTGAAGAAGGCGATATGCTTGTAGTTTCGGGTGAGAGAGAAGAAATTAAAAAAATTATTAATGAGTTACTTTCGAATAGGGGGACTGACTAGATGGATACTTTAATTTTTGAAGTTGGTACAGCTTTAGTTTTAGTAGCAATTGCGGCAGTAATCGCTGGAAAGTTTAAATTCTCAGTAATACCTTTTCTAATTGTTCTTGGCATGTTAGTAGGACCGCATGCGCCGACAATAGGTGTTATCGATCTCAAATTTATTGAAAGTGCAAGTGTAATTTCCTTCCTTGGAAGGATTGGAGTTCTGTTCCTTCTGTTCTATCTAGGGCTAGAGTTTTCGATGAAAAAACTAATTAAATCTGGACGTTCTATTGCGATTGGCGGAACGATTTATATTTTAATTAACTTTTCACTTGGATTATTATATGGATTTATAATGGGCTTCCCTTTACTTGAAATCTTAATTATTGCGGGTATTATTACGATTTCTTCTAGTGCCATCGTTGCTAAAGTGTTAGTGGATTTAAGAAGAACTGGTAATAATGAGACCGAATTAATATTAGGAATTATTATGTTTGAAGATATATTCCTTGCTGTATATTTATCAGTAGTTTCTGGCTTAGTCCTTGGGGATCATGCTTCGTTCTTAGGTGCCCTCACTTCAATTGGAATTGCTTTAGGATATATGCTTCTATTCTTCGTAGTAGCTAGAAAGGCTACGCCGTTATTAAATAGATTGCTCAATATTAGTTCCGATGAAATCTTTATTATTGTAGTATTTGCTTCGTTGTTCTTTATCGCTGGTTTTTCAGAAACAATT
Source organism: Bacillus sp. NPDC060175 (assembly GCF_042728695.1). Lineage (NCBI taxonomy): Bacteria > Bacillati > Bacillota > Bacilli > Caryophanales > Bacillaceae > Bacillus > Bacillus sp. NPDC060175. Next base: position 24,415 of record NZ_JBHWYR010000003.1, on the reverse strand, counting down.
CATGTTGCAGAAGCAATCGGAGCACTTCTTTTAGGTTTAGTTTTCTCTGAAACAGAGCATAGTGATCGAATTGAACATCTTGTTGTTCCATTTAGAGACTTTTTCGGAGCTATCTTCTTCTTCAGTTTCGGATTAAGTATTGATCCATTCTCATTGGGCGGAGCAATATGGTTAACGTTAGGTGCTGTACTTCTGACGATAATCGGAAACTTCGTAGCAGGGATGATTGCAGGACGACAAGCTGGATTATCTCATAAAGCATCAACAAATATTGGATTGACAATCGTTTCAAGGGGAGAATTCTCAATTATTATGGCTAATATCGGTATCGCGGGTGGTTTAATGTCGGTATTGAAACCATTCTCAGCACTATATGTGCTGATACTATCCATTTTAGGTCCGCTTCTAACGAAAGAATCAAAGAATGTATATAAATTTTTAAATAAAATCTTTAAGTGGGATACGAAGACTAGATAAATTTTTAAAAAATAAAAGTACAAGATATTTACTGCTTGTACTTTTATTTTTTGCAATGAAAACAGTAAAGAGAGGTAAATGATGTTAGGAGAGTTGATTCATTCAGTTTTAGTTTTTCTAGAAGGACTTGGTTATTGGGGAATTATGCTTGGATTAATGCTAGAGGTTATCCCAAGTGAAATCGTATTATCTTATGCAGGTTATTTAGTATCAACAGGAAGCATTACATTTTGGGGTGCTGTCGCGTTCGGTACAATTGGTGGTGTAATCGCACAACTATTTATTTATTGGATCGGTCGATATGGAGGAAGACCTGTTCTAGAGCGATATGGAAAATATATTTTGATTCAGAAGAAACATATTGATTATGCTGAAGCATGGTTTAATCGTTACGGAACTGGTGTTATTTTTACAGCGCGTTTTATTCCTGTTGTGCGTCATGCTATTTCGATACCAGCCGGTATTGCGAAAATGTCACATGCTAAGTTTATTACGCTAACTACACTAGCTGTTATTCCATGGTCAATTGTGTTTGTATATTTAGGCTTTAAATTAGGAACAGAGTGGGAAAGTATTAATAAAGTAGCTGGGCCATATGTGAAATATTTTGCACTTGCTGCTATTGTTTGCGCACTTGGTTATTTTGTACTCAAAAAAATGATGAAAAAAAAGTGATTACGGAAAAGGAATCTATGCCGACATAGGTTCCTTTTTTTATTGTCGTTTTTCAAAGGGGCAAAGAGTACGTTTAATATTTACCATATTGTGGCATACATATAGGAAAAGGGAGTTTGGGAAGGGGATTATAGAAAAATGGAACTCCAGTTTCAAAATGTATATCAACAAGTTGAGAATTGGTATGTGTTGGATTCGGAGCTTCCTTGGGATGTCAAAAAGTTAAGAAATGATTTGTTTTCTCTTATTGAAGTAAGTGCAACGCCAGTTATTTTTTGTGATACATGTGATGCGAATCATGTACTTTTATCATTAGGAGAAGAAGAAGAGGAGTTTTTATTCCCGGTAGGTGGTTTTTATCATAAAGAAAAACAATTAATTTTCGTCTGTATGTGGGAAGAGTATGAGCAAGTGCTCAAAACGCTATTGCATGAATTCAGGCATGCGATGCAGCATAAGGACGATGTACTACATGTTGGACATGAACGATACGAAGAAAGATGGATCGAGAAAGATGCGAGGCATTTCGCGGAGAGGAAGCTAGATGAATATAAAAATAGAAATTTAAGCTGAAGCATAGTGGAGAAAAATCACTGTGCTTTTATTTGTTGCTAATGAAAAATAAGTAGTTGACCTTTATTAAGTTTAGCTCTAAACTAATAGTATCAAATGAGCGAGGTGATGGAATGAAAGCAGAGGAAAGACTTGGATTACTATTATGGTTTCGTTTATCACGCTTTTATAATAGAAGTATTCGTGAGACGAATCAGCATTTGAAAAAGTGGAATGTATCTGCTGCTCAGTTTGATGTATTAGTTCAAGTTGGAGGACACGATCGTTTAACGCAGCAAGAGCTTGGAAATAAGTTATTTGTTACGAAAGGAAATGTTACTCAACTTTTAAATAAGATGGAGCAACTCGATTGGATTCAGCGTGACCAAGAAGGTACCACGAAATATATTTCATTAACAGAAGAGGGAAAGGTTCTATATGAAGAAATAGTCCCGCCGCAAGAAACATTTCAAGCAGAGCAATTTGATAAGTTAAATAGAGAAGAACAAAAACAATTATTAGAATTACTGAAGAAGTTGCAGTGATAAAATTAAAAATAAATATCTCGATTTCGAGATAATATGAGGTGAAGGATATGTTTAGAAAAGTTGATCATAAAAATATGGGAAGAGCAAATCACGGTTGGTTAAATACACATTTTCATTTTTCTTTTGCAAATTATTATAATCCAAACAACATGAATTTTGGAGCAGTACGTGTTATGAATGATGATTTAATAGCGGCACAAACTGGTTTTGATATGCATCCGCACCGTGATATGGAGATTATCTCTTACGTTATAGATGGTGAATTAACACATGAAGATAGTATGGGGAACCGAGGGACAATTGAGCGTGGGCATGTTCAATATATGAGTGCAGGTACTGGTGTATTTCACAGTGAGCATAACTTAGGAAATGAAACATTACGTTTATTGCAAATTTGGATTTTACCAGACCGCGATGGTCATAAGCCGAACTATGGTGAGTTTAAATTTGATTGGAGTAAACGTGAAAATGAGTGGTTCCATATGGTATCTCCTTCTGATGGAAATGCACCAATTCATATTCACCAAGATGCAAATTTATATTCTTTATCATTAGAGGCTGGTAAAGAAATTCATTTTCCTGTTAAAGAAGGACGTCAATTATACCTTGTACAAATTGAAGGTAGCAGCGTTGTAAACGGTGAAACACTTGTAATGCGTGATGCAGCGGAGGCTGTAGAAGAAGATATTCATATTCAAGCGAAAGAAAAATCTCACTATTTAGCAATTGAAATGAAAATGTAATAAAGTGAAACTTTAATCATTGGTGTTTTCCCAGCATATAAATAGCGGAATGAAAAGTTATAGGAAAGAGGACATAGAAAAACGATGTCCTCTTTTTGGTGAGTTGAATTATCAGAAAAAATTTTCTCAATTTTTAGAAAAAGGTATTTGCTTGGTTATTTAGAATTTTATAAAGGTGTCAAAAACTTTTAGGGGAATGGGGAGTGTTAGATTGAAAAAGCAAGCAGTTTCATCAGCATTAGCGTTATCCGTTATTATTGGGGGATTTGGGGCGTTTGGAGCAACAAAAACACAAGCGGAAGAGCAAAAAATCCAGTATCACCAAGAGTTTAAAACACCAGCTTACATAGGTGAAGAGTGGAAAGCACCAGAAGGTCTAGATAAAAAAGAGACAGTATTTCAATATTTAGAGAGCAAGAAAGATATGTTTAAACTAGCAGGAAATATTGATAAACATTTTAATGTCGTTGGTGAAGAAAAAGATGCTGAATCTGGTACAACACATGTGAAGTTAGTTGAGAAGCATAATAACATTCCTGTGTATGGCTCAGATCAAACGGTTACGCTTGATAAAGAGAATAATGTAAAAGCATTTTTCGGACAAGTTATTCCGAATTTAGAAGATAAAAATATTCCTGCATCTGCAAGTATTAGTGCGGAACAAGCAGAAACGATCGCAAAAGCTGATATTGAGAAAGAAATTGGTAAAGTAAAGAATTATGATGGTGTGAAAAAAGATTTATTTGTTTATGAAAAAGATGGAAAGTACTATCTTGCATACCTCGTTAAAGCATCAATTTCTAAACCAGCACCAGGATATTGGCATTATTTTGTTGATGCAACAAATGGGAATGTTATTGAGAAATATAATGCTGTAGATAACATTACTGGATTTGGTTACGGAGTATTAGGGGCTAGACAATCATTTGAAATTGCTCAAGATACGAAAACAGGAGCGTTCAACTTATTTGATGGTACACGAGGACAAGGTGTCCATACATTTGATGCAGAGAATATGAACGAAGACTGGTTTAATTTATTCTCACAAATTCTTGGATATACAGGAGAAGAAATTGCAAGTAAATCTAAGTTCTTCGAAGATAAAGCGGCAGTAGATGCGCATGTGAATGCAGGAAAAGTATATGATTATTATAAAAAGACATTTAACCGTAACTCTTTCGATGATAAAGGTGCGAAACTTATTTCTGCTGTTCACGTAGGTGAATCTTGGAATAACGCAGCGTGGAACGGTGTGCAAATGATGTATGGTGATGGAGATGGTAAGACATTCATTCCATTATCAGCAGGGCTAGATGTTATTGGCCACGAATTAACGCATGCTGTAACTGAACATACAGCAAACCTTGTATATAAAAATGAATCAGGAGCGTTAAATGAATCGATATCTGATATCATGGGTGTCATGGTTGAGAAGAAGAGCTGGGATTTAGGTGCCGATATTTATACACCTGGTAAACCTGGAGATGCACTTCGATCTCTGAAAGATCCAGCATCTATTCCGAATCCATTAAAACCTGGTGAAGGTTACCCAGATCATTACAATAAACGTTATACTGGAACAGCTGATAATGGCGGCGTTCATATTAACAGTAGCATCAATAATAAAGCAGCATATTTAGTATCTGAGGGCGGCACTCATTACGGTGTGAAAGTTGTTGGTGTTGGCCGTGAAGCAACAGAAAAAATTTACTACCGTGCTCTTACTAAATATTTAACTGCAAACTCTGACTTTAAAATGATGCGCCAAGCTGCACTTCAATCAGCAGAGGATTTATACGGTAAAAACTCTAAAGCTGTACAAGCTGTAACGAAAGCTTATGATGCTGTAGGAGTAAAATAATAAGAGAAAAAGACCTGACTGGATTGTCAGGTCTTTTCCTTATTTAATCACGAATACCTAATGCGATTTTCGCCATACGTGACATGCGTTCTTTCGACCATGGTGGATTCCATACAACATTTACTTCTATTTCATTTACTTCAGGTACGTTCGTTGATAATACTTTCTTAACGTCGGATACGATTTGACCAGCCATTGGACAACCGATAGAAGTCATCGTCATTGTAATGACAGCATTATTATTTTCATCTGCTGTAACGTCATAAACTAATCCAAGATTGATAATATCAACACCTAATTCAGGGTCAATAACAGCTTCTAAGTTCGCATATAACTTTTCTTCAAATGCTTGTTGTGACATGTGTAGCACCCCCTAAATATTAATGATATCGATTCTCATTATAACGGATATATGTATAATGTGCAGGAAATGAGCTCAAAAAAATATTCCTCTTGGAAGAGGAATATTTTTAAAAAAGCTATTCAGTTTTAAAATGAGATACGAGTTCATCTAATTCTTCAACTGTTTGTTTCATTTCTTTTGCAGTTTTTGTCATTTCATTCATAACAAGGACTTTCTTCCCAGCAGATTGTGCTGTTGCGGCAGTCTCACTTGAAACTTCATTAGAAATTGAAGCGATGTTATTAAGTGAAGCATTCATTTCTTCAGCACTTGCAGCCATTTCTTCAGCAGTTGCTGATATGTCTTGCATTTGAGTAGACACTTTATTCACTTGACCAACGATTGTTGTGAAAGAAGAGCCGGCATCACGGATGACGTTAATACCTTCAAATGCTTCGGAACGACCTTGAGCCATCATAGAGCTAGCAGTTTTTGTGTCATTTTGAATTTGATGCAGCAATTGGTTAATATCCTTTGCCGCTGTTTTTGATTGTTCAGCAAGTTTACGAACTTCATCAGCTACGACAGCAAATCCTTTTCCTTGTTCACCGGCACGAGCAGCTTCAATAGAAGCATTTAATGCAAGTAGATTTGTTTGCTCAGCGATATTAGAAATAGATTGTACAGCTGTATCAATATATTTTGTGTGAGTGATTAGACGTTCGACTACTTCTGATGTAGCATTCACAGCTTCATGTATCGTGGTCATTTGTGAAATAGATTTTTGGATTACAGTACTTCCGTCGTTAGCATGTTCAGATGTAGCTACAGCAAGTTCGGCTACAGAAGAAGCTGATTCAGCAATACGCTGAACACTCATTGCCATATCATCCATTGCAGTCGAGCTTTCTTCCATACTAGAAGTTTGCGATTGAATGCTTGCATTTAAATTGGACATCGAGCTTTGAACTCGTATTGTTGCCTCGCGTGATGTATTAGTCTTTTCTAGCATGTTTTCAGAAGCATTTTGTACTTCCACAGAAGTTTTTTGAACACGATTAATGATATGTTGTAGGTTTTCTAACATTTTATTAAATGATGTTGCAATTGCACCGATCTCGTCATTGCTATTTACTTGTAGACGTGCTGTTAGGTCACCCTCTTGGGAAGATAACTCTTTTAGTTTAGTATCAATTTGTTGAATTGGTTTTACAAGTTTACCAGAGAACCACCATGCAAGAATAATTGCAACGACAATACATATAACAAGTGATAAGAATACAACGTATTCAATTAGTAGTGATGATTGGTCAATTTTTTCAATGGATTGATCACGTAACTTAGCTTGTTCGTTGCTATAGTTTGTGAAATCACCAATAACTTTATAAACAGTGCCATTTTCTGAAGAAGCAACTTGTAATGCTTCTTCCCACTTTTGTTCTTTTGCAAGAGTAACTACTTTATCATCAATAAATTGTCTCCATGTAGAACCTAATTGCATTGTATCTTTTACTTGCTGAGAAATATTAGGATTAGAAAGAAGCTTATCTTTTGAATCCTCAAGACGTTTACTCATTTCATGAAACTTGTCTAATTCAACTTGATCATGTTGCAGTAAATAACCTCTTAAAGCAGAAAGTTGTACTTGATAAGCGTCTCCACGTTCTTTTAATTCTGTTGCAAGAGGGGAAATATCTTTTTGTAGTGCTTCAGCTTTACGAGTCTGATCAATAGCGAAGAATAGAATAAAAGCTAAGGCAATGCCAAATAAAGCGCAAATCGTTCCCATCATGAACATTAATTTTTTTCGAATGCTAATAAAATTCATATGATTGAAAAACCTCCTTTGTGAAATTCTAGTATTAGGATTAATTTATATAACAATTTAAAAGAAAGCCTTATTCCTATTTAAAGTTAGAATAAAGCTTTCGTATTTCCTTTAGGAATTATAGCAGACAGAGTGGGAGAGAGAAAGATATATTTTAAAGTAAAAAAGAGGGGCTAAAAAAAGAAATCCCTCTTTTTTACTATTATGCATTTGTTTTGAAATGAGAAACGAGAACTTCGAGTTCTTGTACTGCAGTTTTCATTTCTGATGACTTTGTAGCAATGTCTTTCATTACATTTACTTGGCCACCAGCTGAATGTGCTGTCTGTGATGTTTCAGCGGCAACTTCGTTTGAAATAGAAGCGATAGTATTTAAAGCTGCATTCATTTCCTCAGAACTTGCGGCCATTTCTTCAGCAGTTGCAGACATTTCTTGCATCTGTGCAGAGACTTTATTAACGTGGTTAACAATTGCTGAGAATGAAGAGCCAGCCGTACGAATGATTGTGATTCCTTGTGAAGCTTCTGATTGTCCTTGTGTCATCATTTCATTGGCTATTTTCGTATCTGCTTGAATTTGGTGAAGTAAATGGTTAATGTCGGTTGCGGCTAGTTTAGATTGTTCCGCAAGTTTTCGTACTTCATCGGCAACAACAGCGAATCCTTTTCCATGTTCACCAGCACGGGCCGCTTCAATAGAAGCATTTAAAGCGAGCAAATTCGTCTGCTCGGCAATATTAGAAATAGATTGAAGTGCAGTATCAATATGATTTGTATGTGTAATGAGTCGCTCTACCACTTGTGATGTAGCGTTAACAGCTTCGTTAATTGTATGCATTTGTGTAATAGATTTCTCAATGACTTTATTTCCATCATCTGCTTTTTCAGAAGTTGTAACAGCTAAACCAGCAACAGAAGAGGCAGATTCTGCAATACGTTGAACACTCGTTGCCATATCATCCATTGCAGTAGAGCTTTCTTCGATGCTAGATACTTGTGAACGAATATTATGATCAAGAGCATTCATAGTCTCTTGGATTTGTGTGGTAGTGTCCATAGATGCAGTTGTTTCGATGAACATATTTTCTGAAGCTTCTTTTACACTTGTTGATGTTTGTTGAACTTGCTTTATAATACGTTGTAAGTTAGCGAGCATTTGATTAAAGGAATATGCAATATCACCGATCTCATCTTTACTAGTTACATTCAATCTCGCGGTCAAATCTCCATCTTGAGAAGCTAATTCTTTTAATTTCGCATCAATTTGTCGAATAGGTTTAACGAGTTTACCAGAGAACCACCATGCTAATAAAATAGAAGTTAATGTACATATAATGAGTGAGAAGAAAATAATATATTGGATAAGAGATGATGAAGATTGAACATCAGCAATTAATGTGTCACGTTTTTCATTTTCTTCATTTGCGTATTTAGTAAAACGACTTAAAAGGTCATTTACGTAATCTGTTTGAGCCAAAGCAATTTTGGATGCTTCGTCCCATTTTCCTTCACGCGCAAGGGGGAGAACCTTATTATCTATGACGCTTCGCCATTTCGCACCCATTAAAATGGCCTCTTTCATTCCTTCAGGGAGTTTTTTATCACTTGTTACTTTTTCTCTTGTATCAGCTAATTTCTTTCCTTCCCGGTTGAATTTATCTAATCCTTTTTGATCGTGTGATAGTAAATATTCTTGTAAGCCAGCAACTTGCGCTTGGAACCAATCACCGCGTTCTTTTAAAATGGTTGCTCTTTTCGATACATCGTTTTTTAATGTTTCAATTTCACTTGCTTGGCTCGTAGCGAATATAAGAATAATAATGAGAGCAATGCTAAATAAGGAACAAATGCTTAAGAGTGTGAAGAGTAGTTTTTTTCGAATACTAATATATTTCATCGTTACCCCTACCTTTTTTGAAAAACTATTTATTTTGATTTATGGATATTAGGGACAGAATTAATAAATCCATTATTACGAAGTTATTAATCTGTTCAATGAAAATTATAGCAGATAATGGAAGAAGGCAAATTGATATGAGTAAAAGTTCTTAAAATGTATACATTTGTATATCAAAAAATTCATAAATAAAAACTAGAAAGGCTATTGTAATTTGAAATGACATCCTGTATACTTCTAATTAGTTGATAACGATTATCACTATCAACTGAACATTACTCTTCGTTATGTTGGTCATACCCCTTTTTGACGACGTAAGTCAGAGACGAATGTTGAAATATCTTGTGTCCTATTCTACAGAATTATGGTAATCTCCAACCTCAACTTATATGCGTAAGCATGCAAAAAAAGGATCCTATCCGTGAAGGGATCCTTTTTTGCATGTTGTCGCAATTAATGTATATAGACCGGGTATACGCTCTTCAATTCCTTCGGGTGCAGTAGAAGGGAAGACCCACTTTTGATGAGATCCGTGTTCCTCAATCAATTTTTCAACCTTGAAATTTGTTTCTGCCATTACTGTAATAATTTCTCCTAGTGTCCAGCGCCGAATTTTTGTTCTTGGTAAAGCTTTTTTCTGTGATTCAGTAAGGAGAGTACTATAAGCTACGTCATCTTCAATAAGTTCTTCATCGAAATAATTTCCATTTGCTCGAAATGATGGGTGATCTACTCCTAATAATTTTGTATAAACGGGATGATAGTCACGCAGTATAAATGTCCCATCTTGTTTTAGTAAGTGAGAGATTATATAAAAGAGTGGCTTTAAGTCTAAAAAGTAATGGAGCACGCCAAGTTCCAGTAACACGATATCAAATGATTGAGATAGATTTAAATCTAGTACATCGGAAACGATATATTGAATAGAGACGCCAGCAGCTTCTGCTAGTTCATTTGCATATTTAGCATTACTTGCTGAAATGTCTACAACTGTTACATCGGCTCCTAAAAGAGCAAGAGCAACTGCTTTGTTGCCTTTTGATCCGAGTAAATTAATAATACGCTTTCCTTTTGGAGATTGTATGTAGGGTAAATAATGATCTACCTCGCGCACGGGATCTTCCATGAGCTTTTTCGCATAATTCTCTGGCGCCCCGTGGCGATTTGTCCAAGCTTCATAAGCGGCTGCGTTCCAGCTTTTTTCATTAATCGCACTTAGTTGCTTTTGATTCAATGTTATCACTCCTTTTGTGAACGTATAGTTATTCGGTGAATGAGTAGGATTTCCTGTTTTTAAAAAAAGTTTGATTTTTCTGTTATTAAGTCGTAAAATACGTGTTATACATAAAAGCGTTGAAAAGGAAAAGTAGAATGGAATCATTCTTTCCAGAGAGCTTCGGTAGCTGAGAAGAAGCAAGAATATTCATTTGAACAATGGCCTTTGAGCTTCGTCCTGAACTTATTAAATGATAATAGTAGGCGGCGACGAGAGTTGGTACTCGTTATCAAAATCACAGTATAAGAGCATATAGCTCCGTACTTGTTAAGGCTAATTATGTGAGTGATTGGCGAAATAAGGTGGTACCGCGACTGTTTATACAGCCCCGCCCTTATCTTTTTTAAGATAAGGGCGGGGCTTTTTATATTTTAAAGGAGGAATATAGGATGAGTATTTTTATTGGAGGCGCTTGGCCGTATGCAAATGGTTCGTTACATCTTGGGCATATTGCTAGTTTGTTACCAGGAGATATTTTAGCGCGTTATTATCGGGCTAAAGGTGAAAATGTTTTGTATGTTTCAGGAAGTGATTGTAATGGAACACCGATTGCAATTAGAGCGAAACAAGAAGGGGTTACAGTAAAGAAAATAGCTGATCAATATCATGAAGAATTCGAGCGATGTTTTCATAATCTTGGTTTTACGTATGATTACTATACACGTACAGATAGTGAGCATCATCATGAAACTGTGCAAAAAGTCTTTTTACGTCTATTAGAAGAAGGTTATATTTATAAAAAAGTCGTTGAACAGGCTTATTGCGAAACGTGTACGCAATTTTTACCGGATCGATATGTAGAAGGTATTTGTCCGCATTGCCATGAAGCAGCGAGGGGCGATCAATGTGATGCTTGTTCCGCTATTTTAGATCCACTCGATTTGTTAGAAAAGAAATGTAAGTTGTGCGGTAGTACGCCATCAGTACAGGAAACAGAGCATTTCTATTTTGCATTGCATAAATTTCAACAACAAATTAAAGCGGCTGTAGAAATTGCAAAGCAGAAAGGAACATGGCGCGACAATGCAATTCAATTAACAGAGAGATATTTAAAGGAAGGATTACAAGATAGGGCAGTATCACGTGATTTACCAATTGGGGTACCAATTCCGGTGGAAGGATATGAAGATAAGAAAATTTACGTATGGATTGAAGCGGTGACAGGATATTATTCAGCGAGTAAAAACTGGGCTGAAGAAACAGAGAAAGCTGATCAAGAGTTTTGGGATAGAGATGCGAAAACATATTATGTACATGGTAAGGATAATATCCCGTTTCATTCAATCATTTGGCCAGCGGTATTACTTGGAATAGGAGAAGAAGCGATCCCGCGTCATATCGTTTCGAATGAGTATTTAACAGTAGAAAAAAGAAAGTTATCGACAAGTAAAAACTGGGCAGTATGGGTACCTGATATATTGGAACGCTATAATCCAGATTCTATTCGTTACTTTTTAACAGTAAATGCACCAGAAAATCGTGATACTGATTTTTCATGGCGTGAATTCATTTACAGTCATAATAGTGAACTATTAGGCGCATACGGGAACTTTGTGAATCGGACGTTGAAGTTCATTGAAAAGTATTATGATGGCATTGTGCCAAAAGCAAATATTAATATAGAGCTGAGAGATAAGGTAGAAGGATTATATGCAAGTGTAGGAGAGGCGATTGAACAAACTAAATTTAAGGTGGCACTAGAAACAATATTTGATACAGTTCGCTTTGCAAATAAATACTTTGACGAAAAGCAACCTTGGAAACAAAGAGAAGAGGACCCAGTTTCATGTGAGGAAACAATTTGTAATTGTGTTTACCTGATAGCAAACTTTGCACAACTGCTTGAACCATTTTTACCGTTTTCAAGTGAAAGAGTTAGAAATACATTATCGAGTGTTAAAGTAAATTGGGAACCTCAAAATACGTTGCCAAACCGAATTGATAATGTGCAGCCATTATTTGAGCGAATCGATGTAAAACAAATTGAACATGAGGTAGAGAAATTATATGGAGCGGTAAAGTGAAATATAAGGAAAAGACCTTTCAAATAAATGAAAGGTCTTTTGTTATGCTGTATAACCTTCTTTCTTATCTTTCAAAAAGAAAAGCACAGCAAGGATTACGAGAATAATAGCCGCAATAGCATATGTTATTTTAAATGTATCGTTAAAGTACTCTACTAAAGGAGTTTTCACTGCCCCTTGCGTATATACCGTATAGTAACGTTATTTGTATTTTCTTACAAGTAACGTATTGTTCACGCACTATGCATCGTATGCTGTTTTTTTTCTTTCCTAGCAGTAAGTAGTTGTGGTGTGAAAATACCGAGTAATATAACTACAATCCCAATCCACTGCATTAGCGATACAACTTCATGAACAAGTGTAATAGAAGCGATAATTGCTGTTGGTAATTCAGCTGCACCTAATATTGTACCAAGTCCTGTTCCGACTTTTGGTACCCCAATCGAAAAACAAATGACAGGTATAATAACCCCGAACAGTCCAAGAAAGAAAGCATATTTCCATAGGCCTGCTTGTAAGGTACCATCTGTTAAAAAGGTAGGCGGGAAAAATAAGCATACAATAAGAGTAGCACTCGTTGTCATAAGAAAGCTTTTCGTATAAGGCGGAACATCTGTAGCAACGCGCCCGCTTACAAATACATAGAATGAGAAAGAGACGGCAGCTAATAGTCCGAAGATAATACCTTTCGTAGAAAAGTTTTGTCCAAGACCTTCAAATACTCCACCAGCAAACAATGTACCAGTAAATAAAATAATAATAGATATAACTTTCTCACGGCTTGGGAATGTTCGGTTGGCAATCGCTTCGATGACTACACCAATCCAAGTGAACTGAAAGAGTAAAACGACAGCGATAGAAGCTGGCAGTTCTTCTACAGAAATAGCATAGAAAATACCCGTCATACTCATTGTTGTGCCGACTGTTAGTAACGAAAAGAATTGTTTTTTTGATACTTTATGACGTGAAAAGAACAGAACGAGTAAAAGTAGTCCAATCCATCCGAAGACATATTGTCCGCCTAATAGTTGGTGTGCTGAAAATCCGTCAATAAATCCGAGTTTGAAAATAGTTGAAAGTACGCCGTAGCTACAAGCACCGAGTAAAACGAGTAGTGAATACTTAAACTTCTCCATAAAAATCCTCCTTTTAAATAATAAAAAACGCCCGCTATCCAAATAAGGATAACGGGCGAACGAAACAGAGTAAGATACTCTACAAAATTCCGCCATTCATACGAAGTATGAATTTGGGGTATGAAATTAGAGTAGGTTTTACATTGCTTTTGGGAATACAATGGAGCATTTTACACCTTGAGGTGTGTTTTGTATTCCATAAGGAAACTGATGTTTATCTAATATTTGTTTTACAATATATAACCCAAGACCACTACCTTGTACTAAGCCGTGTTTGTCAGGATTTGCGCGATAGAATGGTTCAAATAGATGGGCAAGTTTATCTTCATCAATTTGAGAACCTGTATTTAATACTTCTAATGCGTAACCGTTTGGCTTTTCATAAAGTTTTATATATACATGCTGATGGTCAATTGTATAATGAATTGCATTTGAAATAATGTTAAAAATAGCAGTTTGCATAAATTTAGGATCAGCTAAAATTTGTACATCTTGTTTAATGTTAGATTGAACATTTAATTGTTTTACAGATACAAAATAATCTACTTTCTTTATAACGTCCTCAATAATATTAGTTAATGAGATAACTTTTAAATTTGGTTTAAATTGAGGGTTTTGTATTTTGGATAATTCTGACACTTTTTCCGTTAATATGTTAATATCTTGCATCATCTCATATGAACGTTTTAAATATTTATCTCTATCTTTATAAGCGCCAATTCCGTGAATCATGCCATCGAGTTGTCCCATAACGGCTGCGATTGGTGTTTTTAATTCATGGGATATCATAGACATAAATTCTTTACGAGATTGTTCTAACTGTTGTTCCTTCTTGAGTTCATTTCTTAAATCTTGATTGCTTTCATGTAAATTTTTCACAATAGTAGGTACTTGTGAGGCAGCTACTTGCAAATTAAAATCTGTTTGATCTGTATTTTTGTTCAGTGCTTTTTTATCTGAGAAATCAAGATTCATAATATCTTTTAAAGCATCGCTCATATATCGGAAAGGTTTGGCGATTATTTTTGCGTAGATTAAAGATCCAAGCAGAGATAATACAAGCATTGTCGCCCCAATATGTGGAGCTAACTGCTGCAACACATCTGTTAACTTTGGATTATCATGTGTATCATTTGCTTTACTTGCTGCATTTTGTGTATGTAAGGCATTATTGTTAGTAACTTGCTTTTCCGCTTCTGTAAGTGAAGACGTTGTGTTACTTTTCCCCGGAATATTTTGTGCATGTTCTTTTGCTTTTGCAGTTTGGCTAGGCTGCAAAAGATGATTGATGGCTGTAGAGAGTGTTTTCATGTCTATTTGAGAAGATTGAAAATTAGAGATGCTACTCTCTGACACAGCTTTATTTTGCTTTGTTTTACTTTGGTCGTTTTGTTTGTCTGATTCCGCTTGTTCCGCAGTTTGCGTTCCAGAAGCTTTCAAACGATCTTTATCGTAATTTGAGGCTAGAAAATAAATAATTTGATAAAGACAAAGTGATAACAGAATACAAAATAATAAGGTTTTGATGAATATATTTTTGGTGATGTTGTCTTTGCTACGATTCGATTTTGTAGCCAATGCCTTTCACCGTTTTAATATAAGGAATTTCTAATTTTTTTCGTAAGTTTTTAATATGTGTATCTATAACTCTCACATCACCATAATGTTCATAGCCCCATACCTTATTTAACAAATCACTTCTTGATAGTACTTTTCCCCGATTTTGCAGTAAAGTATATATAATTTCAAATTCTTTTGTAGTCAATTCAATTTGATTACCATGAACATAAGCGGCATATGCTGTAGAATTTAACATCAATTCATGGAATTGTAGTATAGTTGCAGCTTCTGCTTCCTTCGTTGCTGCCCTTCTTAATACAGCTTCTACACGTTTTATAAATACGGTGTAATGGAACGGTTTTGTAATATAGTCATCAATACCTAACTCAAATCCTTTAATTTCACTTTCTTCATTATGTAAGCCTGTTAACATAATGATTGGTACATCAGATTGTCCTCGCATAATTTTACAAATACTATAGCCATCTATATCTGGTAACATTACATCGAGGAGGACAAGATCGTATGAATTTTTTTGGAAAAGAAGAATGCCTTCTGTTCCAGCACCAACTACATCAACAGTAAAGTTTTGTGCCATTAGAAATTCACGAATAAGTTCTTGTATATCTGGGTTGTCTTCAATCACCAGTATATGCGTCATAGTAACACCTCCTAAATAACGCTTTTTACTGCAATATTCGAATTCATCATTTTTTGGATGACTCAGATTGTTTATACATATAATAAGCCCCCGCTATAAAATAGTAATGAAAGTAGCAAGGGGGATTGTTTAGTGTCACTGAATAGTTCAGAATTACAGTAGTTCTATTATAGTATGTATTGTAAAATTTATAAAATATTATAACTGTATAATTTTAATATCCATGTTTATCAATGTTACGATGATGTTGAATGCAATCTATTTTTATTATATATGTAAATACAGTTGTTTTGCTACTGTAAATGAATAAATAAAATAAGCCAAGACATAAAATTCTTGGCTACACGTAAATCTTGTTCTTAGGCTAATTTACAGTGACAGTAGCTTGCTGCTGAACGCGCTCAAATAACCAGTGAATATCATTGTTAAACATACGAATACAACCAAGTGTTGTTGCTTTCCCGATTGCTTGATTATTGTTAGTTCCATGAATCGCATACGTTGTTCCGTAAGTTCCTGCCATATTTAATCCGAGCCAGCGGTCCCCAAGTGGATTACGTGGATCGCCGCCTTTAATTTTCCCTGTATAGTAAGGACGGTTTTTAATTTTATTTACGATTTGAAAAGTACCCTTAGGTGTTGGTGTTGCTGCTTTTCCAGTAGCGACAGTGAAACTTTTTATGAATTTTCCATCTTGATAATAATCCATTTTATTTATTTGTGTGTTTACGATAAGCTGATCTTTCGTCGTAGCTGCTTCTGCAGTAGTGAATGGAAGAGTTAAAAATCCTAATGATAATAGCGCACTTAATAATAGTTTTTTCATTATATTCTCCTTTTACTTATTGTAGTAGTCTTACATACAATGAATTTGTAATCCTCGTAATGCTTGATTGACATTTTCATCTAATGTTTCAAAGAAGGTAGTAATCTTTGTATTGCATTTGTTGTTTTTATCAATAAGTAATCTTTCATTTAATAAAAGCTCACCATGTAGTCCAAAACTTTGAACTTGAATCTTTAGTTCATCTTCAGTTTCAGAAATAATCGGTAAGAAATAGTGAAAAGCTTTCGTTGGAATGATGTAGCTTTTGCCAATCATGCTTTCTTGATTTGAATTAACCCATTTTCTCGTGACGATCTTAATGTTCTTTTTTGAAACGATAAAAGACAGCGTTGTAGATTTTGTTAAACTTACGTCAAATTCATTTGTTTCACATATTTGTAAATTAAAAACGGTTTCATTTTGATGAGATTCAACATTCGTATTAATAAAATCGTGCATTTTATAAGCTTCCATTTCTTATTCACCCTTTTTTCAATTTCGAAAAGCGACTTATATTTATTCAATTTAATGTTTAGTCATATATTAGCTAAATTTTTCAACAAATTCCGATATAATCTTACAATACGTATATGAAGCTAATATGAAGTTCATATGAGTTTGTTATGGTTTTTTATAGAGAACAAAATAAGGTGATTTCCAAGTGTTAAAAACTGGATAAAAAATGTATATTAATGGCTATATTCCGTACGGTATATAGTTGTTAGCTCATTTTAAAATGATAATGGGTATAAGCAAATAAAGAACAGAAAACTTTAGTGTGAGCCTTACAAAAATGTAATAAAAATGTAAGCTATTGTGATAGTTATTTCGACAATTTTTTTATACAATAATAGTAACAAGTTGTACGCGGATGAAAGGGGAGATGACATGGAATGGGTTCATGAATTATTTCAGCAATACGGGTATTATGTAGTACTTGTAGGTTTGCTGTTAGAATATATTGCACTTCCGTTTCCGGGAGAGCCAACGTTAGCATATGCGGGATTTTTAGCACAGAAGGGTGATTTAAGTTTACCTATTTTAATTATCCTATCCTTTATTGGGACAAGTGTAGGAATGACGATTCAATACTTTTTAGGGAATAAGCTTGGTATGCCTTTTGTTCAAAAGTACGGGAAGTACGTATTTTTAACACAAAGAAAAATTGATTTAACTAGAATGTGGTTCGATAAGTATGGATATTTCCTTATCTTTATTGGTTTCTTCATTCCTGGTGTACGTCATTTTACAGGATACTTTGCAGGTATCATTAACTTACCGTTTCGCCGTTTTGCGATTACAATTTATTCAGGTGCTTTATTTTGGGTATCATTCTTCTTAATCGGTGGTTATTGGTTAGGAGGAAACTTACATGATATTTTTGGGGTGCTAGAAGGTCATATCGGTAAAATCATCTTTGGAGTTATTGTTATTGTAGCAATTACATTAGGCATTCGTTTCCGCAAACAGTTAAAACGAGTACTGTTACAAAACGCAAGTTAATATGGAATCCATTCTATGTCAGAAATTAGGGAGGCAGTGCAAAAGCACTGCCTTTTTTATTTTATGTTCCAATCTATGTTAATAAGCTATTGTCTTCTCATATGCTTAATATTCCATATTTATTATATAGATTACCTGACAATTATTAACGTCAAAATGACAATTATAATTGACAAAGATAAGGATATTATTTACAATTTTAATTAAATAAATGAAAAAGAGGGAAGACATGAAGCTTCAAAATCGAGTGAGGGAATTTCGAGCAAAGCATCGTTTATCACAAGGGGATTTAGGGAAAGCGATTGGCTCATCACGGCAAACCATTAGTTTAATTGAACGCGGGGATTATGCACCATCTATTGTATTGTCGTTAAAAATCGCACACATTTTCAATGTACCGGTGGAGGAAATATTTACGTTAGTGGAGGGGGAAGAGGACGATGAAGAGTAAAATAAAAAAACAATTTGATTTTGTGGGGAAAATAGCATTAAGTATGATGGGTGGCTTTTTAACATCTTATATAGCTTTAGATTTACTCTCGGATGAACCGAGAAAATTATCACCCAATATATTAATAGGTGTATGTACTATTTTTGGAATCGTAATGATGTATTACACTTGGAAGAATACACGTATGTTAGCGGAAGCGCGTGATGAAGAAGAGAGCGTACAAGGCAGAAAATTAGGCATTATAAGTATATATTTACGTGTAGGTGATATAGTTACGCAGGCATGGTTTGTATATGCAGTTATTACATGTAGACGTGCACTGTTGCAGGATATAAATGTTTCATTTGCAGTGTGGAATTTAGTAGCTTCTATTGCCTGTTTAACTATTGTAGTAATTATCGGGATCATAACAAAAAATCGTTATAATAAGCTATATCCTGAACAAGGTGTAACATATATGGAATCAATGAAAATGTGGACGAAAAACGTAGATGAAGGGTTAAAGCACATTGTGCATGAGGCTGGATATAAAGCGTATGAGTTTACGAATACAGTACTGGCATATGTATGGTGGGGTGCTGTTATATATACAGCGGCTAGTGATATCGATTTTGTATTAATTGGTTTAATCTCATTTATTTGGATATTGCATCTCGGAAAATTCATGTACGAAATGCAGAGAAAAATGATTTATTAAGGGGAGAAAAAGGTGGATATTTTAAGAAGGCCAGCTGGTTCCATGACGGCGGCGTTAGTTTTGTCCATTTTATACGGAGTAATCCAAACTGGTAAATTAGAAACAATGTTGGATATATGGGCATTATTTGGAGTTTTTTTATTAGTGCTATCCATTCATGAGTTAGGGCATGTAGTATTTGGTTTAATAGGTGGTTTGAATTTTAAATTTATGACAGTAGGACCTATTACTGTGCAAAATGAGAAAGGAAAAATACGAATTCGAGAAAATAAATTATGGGAGTACTTTGGAGGCGTGGCGATGCTAGTGCCGCCTTCTATAGAGACACCGAACCTTTCAAAAAAATGGGCGTGGATGACTTTAGGTGGACCGATTACAAGTTTACTATTTGGTATTACTTTTGGTTACATATATATGGTGAGTTATTATCAATATCTTTTATATTTTTCCGTTTTCCATTTTGTGATTTTTGCAGCTACAATCGTGCCGATAAAAGGAACGTTTCTGAGTGATGGCATGCAATTTCTCATTTTAATTAAAGATGATGAAAAAGCAAAGCAGCATTTATATACGATTCAAGTATCAAGTGAGTTATTTAGTTATAAAAGACCGAAAGATTGGGATGAGAGGTTAATAGAACTTAGTGAGGAAAAATTAAAAGAGAATAAAGGAATAAGAGAGAGCATGAGCGGACTGATGCTTGTCTTCCTTGCTAGATCGGATCAAAAGGGAATGGCAAGAGCAATATCATATATAGAACAAATTGTTCAACTACCGGTAACGAAGGAAAATAAATTCTTCGTTAGTAGTTTTCATAGTTGGTATCTCTTATATAAAGTTCTTTATCAGAAGGAAAGTCTTTCCTTGCAAGAAGCAAAGGCACATGTAAAGGCAATTACAAAAGTGGATTTACATGGGTATTACCGTACACATGGAATTGTTAAATATTTAGAGGGAGATCTAGAAGATGCTCGCACTTATATGAAGAAAGCTGATAAAGAATTGAAGAGTGCAGAGAAGAGTGAAATCGGATATTTACAATTAGAGAGAGAATGGTTTGAGCGGCTACAGGAGAGGGTATCTTACGACGGGTGAGGTATCCTCTTTTTTCTATGTCATCTTATGCCGTTCCATAAAAAGTCTGAGGCGAGTAAAATGAGATAAGAAGAGCAAAGCTTGGAGGAAGTAAATATGGAAATTTTAACGATTATTTTGATAGTCTTGCTTATTTATGCTGTTTTTAAAGTCGCATACGTAGCATTAAAAATACTCGCGATTCTTTTAGTTATCTTTTTAATCGTGGAGTTCGGTAGTAAGTTGCTTGGGGGATAGGGTATGTTGTGCTTTAGAGATATCGAAGGATGTCGATAAATCGATATCCTGTGTCGAACCGTCGATATAATGAAAAAATCGCTGATATAAGTGGAGAAACGATCGATATATTTTAAAAATCGTTGATATATTTTAGTGAATACTAAGTGGGGTATATGGAAAAGAAGTTGCCGTGGAGGTAACTTCTTTTTATTTTGGTGATGGGGTATGAACAGGAAAGAATAACAAACAAAAAAGCTGGAAGAATATCTTCCAGCTTAAGAGTTACTTTCGATTTGGCGACCGTTTTCTTCTTCAGGATCTTGTAATAGGTTGAATACATCTGCTAGGCAGAATGCAATAAACCAAGTCCAAAGACCGTGGAAGAAAGCTGAGCTTAATTGAAGTGGTAATGTATAGTTTGTCATTGAGTAGGAAATACATCCGCCAACGATTCCGATCATTGTTAATAACATTGTTTTTTGAGCATTTTCTTCTGGATTGAAGAGGAAGAAAATGTAGCCGCCTAAAATTGAAGCGCTTACAAGTGTTTCGATTCCATTAAAAATGATATTCTCTCCAAGTTGAGTGTTTGTCCAGAAGCAAATTACGCCGCCGATAATGGCAAACAGGACAGCTATTGTGTATCGTATATGTTGATTCATATGTTCATCTCCTTATGTAATAAGATGATTTGGAAGTCAAAAAGGTAGGTATAGTATATTGAAGTGAATTTTAGTTGTACGAATCTTTTTATAAAAAGATCAGTGAAGAATAACTAAGATGAGCAGCTTTTTTAAGCCGTTACGTGTATGGTGTCTGAAATATACACGACTTCTTGTTTCTTTTTGCTTATATAAATAAGAGAAACTTCCAAGTCTATATACTCTTTTTTGTAAGTCTACTTTTATTATAACACATTTATTGCCACACTAATAGAATTATCTGATTTTGTAATAAGTGTAAAAAATAAAAAGCGCAAGGAACTGTAGCTCCTTGCGCTTTTTTATATACGTTTGAAACGTCCAACGATTTCAACGGTTTCAGTAATATTCATAAATGCTCGATTGTCTACTTGGCGAATAATTCGTTTCATTTCGCCTAACTCATAGCGAGTTACGACAGTGTAAATCATTTTTTTCTTATGGTTTGTATAGCCGCCGACAGCATCTACCATTGTTACGCCACGTATGCCGTGATGTAGTAGTGAGCTTTTTATTTCCTCACCTTTTTCTGTAATTGTCATTATCGTTAATTTAATATGTTTTGTATGCACGGCATCAATTACTTTGCTGACCACAAACCGACTAATTAACGTATAAAGCGTAATATCCCATCCGAAAATAAATCCTGCTGCAACAAGTAAGATTAAGTTGAATCCAAAGATGATTGCTCCAATTGAAACATCGCGATGTTTCGCTACAATCAATCCAACAACATCAAAACCACCTGTTGAAGAAGCAAATCGGAATATGATTCCTGAGGCCGCGCCGCAGATGACACCACCGAATACAGAAGAAAGTAAAATATCGTCTGAAACTTGGTGTACGGGGATAATGTTCATCGCTAAAGATGATACAGCTACGAAGTATGCTGTTAAAAAGGTTGTCTTCTTGCCTAAGTAAAAGTGACTTAAAATAAGAAGAGGAATGTTTAGTAAAAAGATAAGTGCACCGATATTGTAGTGCATTAAATAACCGATAATCATCCCTACACCAGCGAACCCACCGCTAATCATATTATGCGGGATAAAAAACATATTCATAGAAATTGCATACAAAATAGAAGCTATAAAAATAACAACTAACTGTATGATAAATTCTAAGTGAAATGTTTTAGCTGCTGGGAAGGATAAAAAGGCGGTGTCGGGAACGTAATCGGCGTCTCCTAGTTGACCCATAGTATGTTTCATCTCCATATTCATTTTTGATTACAAGAAGAGAATAAAGCTTTTTTCAAAAACTGGCAATAGTTTTATTATAATGCAAAAATTTTATAAATTTCTAAAAAATTAAACCTATTCAAAGATACGTGTGAATATACTAAAGAAAGCGAATACATTGATTTTCTAGCATAATTTTTTGAGAAAATATGCAAAATTCATTTTTGAAAATAAAAGGAAATAGAGAATGTTTGTTGAATGTGCTAAAATGACTTTATTAAGGATGTGAAGCGATGGAATTTTTATTGCAGGATGCACTTCTGTATATATCGTTTGTAACGACAGCACTTTGTGTATTAGAAGTCTTTTTTCTTGCTAACGTTTCTCGTTTCGTACGTCAGCAAGCATCAAGCGGTAGACAGAGAGCTTTTAAACTAGTTGATAAGTGTGAAGAGGGTATCGGAAATGTACCGCTTTTCTCGATTTTTTATAAATATGGAATGATTCGCTCTGTCCGCAGACAAGAATCGAGTGGAGAGAGTGACGAGGTAGGCCCGTATACACCAATGTTTCGCTAATTAATTACGAAACATTGGAGGAATGAACATGTTAAAATCAAACCGAGCTGCGCTCATTAGTTTATCGTTATTACTTGTTTTTGTTTTATCTGGTTGCAGTAATGCAGGCACGATAGATTCACATAGTACGGGAATTTGGAACCATTATTTCGTATATCCAATATCGTATATGATTCAATTTGTTGCTCATCATATATCTGGTGGAAGCTTTGGGATTGCGATCATTGTCATTACGCTTGTTGTTCGTTCAGCACTGATTCCATTAGCTGTTTCGCAATATCGTAGTCAAATGAAAATGAAAAAAATGCAACCTGAATTACAGAAGCTGAAAAAGAAACACGGTGATGTGGGTAAAGATCTTGAAAAACAAAAGCAGTATCAAAAAGAAATGTCAGAACTAATGAAATCAGGTGGTTGGAATCCGTTAGCTGGTTGCTGGCCAATCTTTATACAAATGCCGATTTTCTCTGCTTTGTATTATGCGATTAGCCGAACTGAAGAGATTCGTACATCTTCATTTTTATGGGTGAACTTAGGACATGCAGATCCATATCATATATTACCGATTATTGCAGCGTTAACGACATTTATCCAGATGAAGGTGTTCCAATCAAATATAACGCCTGGAGAGCAAGTGCAAATGCTGAAAATACAGCAAATAATGATGCCAGCGATGATTTTGTTTATGGGAATTGCGGCACCGTCAGGACTTGTATTGTATTGGATTACAGGTAACTTATTTACAATGACACAAACAATTGTATTAAGAAAAGTAATGGAACGTGAAGAATTACAATTACAAAAAGCTTAGATAAACGCCGCTCGTGATGAGCGGTGTTTTTTTGTCCCGTAAAAGCCCAATCCGAGTAGTGTAGGATGCACACCCCCACTAATTAAAGTTCCATTTTATTTAACTCGTTAAGGAAATTTTAAGAAATCAACATTACTATAGGCATTGTATACGAAAGTGTACATGCTTTAGAAATGTGAAGGAGGAAATTTCCTATGAAGAAGAAAACAGTTGGGTATTTAGCAATTGCAGGTGCTTTATCATTTGGAATTATAGGAGGAATTGGTGTGCCAGCATTTGCGGCAACGAATACTCCAGCAGCGGATCAACCTACAAAAACGGCGAAAAAAGATTTAGATGCCGCTACAAAACAAAAAGTAAAAACGATTATGGATGATACAAAGAAACAATTAGAGGAACTAGGTGTAAAGCTTCCAGAGAAAGAGAAACGTAAAGATATGTTTGCGAATCTAGATGAGGCAACAAAAGAAAAAGCGAAGGCGATTCTAGAACAAGAAAAATCCGGGAAACTAACACGTGAGCAAGCGAAAGAAGAATTAACAAAACTAGGCGTGAAATCCCCAGAAAAGGGTAATCACAAAGATATGTTTGCAGGGTTAGATGAGGCAACAAAGGAAAAAGCGAAGTCGATTTTAGAGCAAGAGAAATCTGGGAAATTAACGCATGAGCAAGCAAAAGAAGAATTGACAAAACTAGGTGTGAAATTCCCAGAGAAGGGTAAGCACAAGGATATGTTTGCAGGGTTAGATGAGGCAACAAAGGAAAAAGCGAAGTC